>CAZTPE010000044.1:0-13125 GCA_964614545.1 uncultured Ectothiorhodospiraceae bacterium | reverse complement strand
CCGCCTTCAGCGCGCGATGGCTGGTCATCAGAAAAAAGGCCCGCCCGCGACTGGCAGCCAGCACCGGCAACGCTGCCTGCACCACCGCCTCGGTGTAACCCGGGCTGTTGGGCTCGGGCATCTGCGGCGGCAGATACATGAGGGTCTGATGGGGATAGTCGAAGGGGCTGTCCCACTGTCGGCCGCAGCTTTCGTCGAGACCAAGGCCGTGGGCGAAATGAGCGAAACTGCTGCCGACCGCAAGGGTCGCAGAGGTGAAAACCCACGCGCTCTTCTGTCGCTCGACATAACTGCGGAAGGTATCGCCGATGTCCAGCGGTGTCTCGTGCAGCATGAAACCGCGCGGGGTGGTTTCAAACCAGAGGATGGCCGACTTCTGTGCGGCCTCCACTTCGCCCGCTTCTGCGGTGGACTCAACGGCGACAGGCTCAATGCCGTCGACAAAACGCAACAGCTGCGCCTGTAATTCCTGACTGCGTCGCCAGCAGCGCTCCAGACCCTTGCCGCACTCAGCCACGGACTCCAGATAGGCCTCCAGCTCTCCCAGGGCCTGACGCAGAACATCCATGGCCAAACCGCCACCCTGCCAGGGCGCACGGCGGGCGAAGCGCCCCAGCGACAGACGAAAATCGCGCACGGCCTTTTCCAGCGTCGCGGCGATGTCCTTGGCCTCGCGCGGATCCGGGGCCTCGGCGTGGATTTCCAGTAGGGCATCACGACTCAAATCCAGCAATTGACGACTACCGAGATTGATGCCGAAAAAATTGCTCGCCACGCCCGGCAGCTGGTGCGCCTCATCGAAGATGAAGGCGTTGACGCCCGGCAGCACCTCGCCGAAGCCCTCGTCACGCAGGGCCATATCGGCGAAGAACAGATGATGGTTGACCACCAGCACCTCGGCCGCCTGCGCCGCCTTGCGCGCCTTGACCACGAAGCAGTCGGCGAACGCCGGACATTCGCCGCCCAGGCAGTTGTCGGTGGTGGAGGTGACACGCGGCCAGATGGGGGCGTCTTCGGGAATGCCATCCAGCTCGGCGATGTCGCCGCTCTCAGTGCGCCCGGCCCAGCTGCGCACACGCGCCAGCTGATCCTGCTGCACGGGCGGCAGGCGTCCGCCGGCCTCGGTCACCTGCAGGCGATGCGGGCAGAGGTAGTTGGCGCGCCCCTTGAGCAAGGCAATGGAGGTAGCGACACCCAGCGCTTTGCGCACCGTGGGCAGGTCGCGGTGGAAGAGCTGGTCCTGCAGATTCTTGGTGCCGGTGGAGATGAGCACCTTCTGCCCGCACAGCAGCGCCGGCACCAGATAGGCGAAGGTCTTGCCGGTGCCGGTGCCGGCCTCGGCGATGAGCAGGCCGTTATTGTCCAGCGTCGACGCCACCGCCTCGGCCATTTCCTGCTGTTGGCGGCGCGGAGCAAAGCCGGGGATGTGCGCGGCCAGCGGGCCATCGGCGCCGAGGAGGTCGGTGAGGGTAAACATCAGTGAGCGGGAAGCGGGTTTTGAGTGGGTCCGCCAATGAACGCGAATAGACGCGAAGGGGAGCGGAATGGCTCGAAATAGTCTACACCGTGCAGATGGGATATTCCATGCATCGGCCTTTCGTGCACACGGCGCACGCTGCGGGCGGGACCTTTGCGGCCTCCGCGCCTCCGTGTCTCTGTGGTGAAAAAACCCGGCACTACGAGAAGAAGACGGCCCTCAGGCCGCACTGTCTTCGATTAGGCCGCGTTCCTGCGACCACACCAGGCGGCCGATGGCGCGGAAGCGCGCCACGGACATGGCGCCACGTTTTGCACGGCTGGCAGAGGTATCGGCCATGGCCTCGGTGATGGCCTCACGGGCGGCCTCGATGATCTGCTGCGGTTCGTAATTCTCATCCATGATGATCAGCATCACGCTGTCCCAGTCCTGATCCACCTTGATCTGGCCGATGCGTTGACCGCCCTTCTTGTCGTTGAAGATGGTACGGCCCTTGATCTGGATGCGCCGCCCCTCGCGCAGCCCGGTGCCAATAGCGTCGTAACCACCGGCACCCGGCTCGGCGGGGATCAGCTTCAGCAGGCGGATCACGTCGTGCACCGCGATCTCGGTGCTGATGCCCAGTGCCTTGCCGGTGGCGCGCCGGTAATCTGCCGCCAGCTTGCGCGCCTCCAGCATCAGCTTGTCTACGTCGTATACCGCCATGGCTGTCGTGATCTGCCCATCTTTTCTAACCAAATGTCGCGCCATTATGACCGCAAGTCATTGAAAAATCACTTGCGCTGCGGCAGACCAGACATAAAGAAAACCCGCCCCCTCACAGGGGCGGGTCACCTTGCGGCAGAGAGGGAAAGCTACAGCTCGTTTTCGTGGCAGATATCGCAGCGCACCGGCGTGCCCCTGGGCAGGAAGATGCTGCCGTTGTCATCTGTCTCCAGGGTACGGTCAGTAGCAACGCGCGACAGCACACTACCCTCGCCGTTGCGGCCGTGGCAGGCGCGGCAGGCGTCCTTGTTGCCCTCGGCCACGTCCTCGTGGTCCTTGTTCCAGCGCCGGTCGTTGACCGGGTGCATGCCGTGCGGGCCGTCGAGGGTCAGGCCGAGGCTGCCCGCCTCGTGGCACACGGTGCACTCGGTAATGGTACCGGCGTGGCCCTGCAGATCCACCGCCGCGAGGTTGTCGTTGGCCATGAAGGGACCGTCGAGGTCGTCCGGCTGCACCGGCCAGATGGCGTGGGTGCTGCCGTGGCAGCCTTCGCACATAACGCCGCCGTGGCCCTTGCTGAGGCGGTACAGGGTCTCGTTCTCGGCGAAGCGCGAGTCGGGCATCTCGATCACCGGCAACACCGGCTTGTCGGCATCGGAGCGACGATAGGCCTGGGCCAGACGCAGGCCGTCACCGGCCATCACGAAGTCGCTGGTGTCCAGCGTGGCGATGGTCAGCTCGTCGCCCACATGGCAGGACTGGCACCTGGGCTCACTGGCCCAGGGCACGCGCTTGGCCAAGTCGAAGCCACCGCCGGTGGGCAGTTCGCCGCTGAAGTCGTTGCCCACTTGGTTCATATTGCCGTGGCAGTCCTGGCACACCACGCCGCCGTTGAACATGGCGCCGCGCAAGCACTGGGTGGCCTTGCCGGGGTGGCACTGGTAGCAGGTCTCGTTGAGTACCTCGTTGGCCAGGGTCGGGGTGCGATCCAGATGGTCCGGTGCCGGCATGGCGGGGAACAGCTCGGTAAACTGGCCGTGGAAGCCGTGCATGGCGCGCGACATGCTGATGTGGCGCGTCTGCTGGCGGCCGAACTCGCCCTGCTCCGACTCGTCGATGGGACCCACCTGGGCCAGGTCAAGGGCCGGCGAATAGTGGCACTGCGAGCACTGCACCGGGGTGCGGTTGGCCAGGCAACTGGCCTCCGTGCCGGTATTGCAGGGGGTGCTGCTACCATCGGCGCTGGAGGTGTAATCCGGGCCGTGCTTGGCGTCGTGCAGGCGCAAGATATTGAGCTTGGCGGCGTTCAGCAGCGGCTGCGGACCGGGCGCGGTGGCGGTGGTCTCGATGGACCACGGCATACCGTCGGCGTAACTGGTGACGGAGGCAAATTCGGTCGCCATGCCGTTGCCGAAGTCGTTGGGATCAGCATGGCAGTTCTGGCAATCGGCCTCGGAGGCCACCGGCAGCACCACGTCCAGCTCGGCCATGTGATTGGCCGGGTCGGCCGGATCACGCCCTTTTTGCACCGCGCGCACGGTCATCAGCGGGTAGGCGTTGGCGCGGCCGCTGTCGTCCACCGGGGACATGGGGATGCCGTCGGCGGCCCACCAGCGGGCGTCCCGCACCACGGTGCCGAAGGGGAAGCTGGCGAAGAACGGCAGGTCGGTGTCAAAGCGGTCGAAGTACTGCGGTTCGTTGGCCGAGTACGGCGCGGTCTGGAACGGCTCGTGACTAGTGGCGCTGGGCATGGCCTGCTGCCCGGTGACCAGCGAGGGCAGTTGCGCCGGATCGGGCACCGGGATGCCCAGGTCGGCCGGGATGGGCTCGAACAGGGTCAGGGCGCTGGGGCAGGGACCGTTGGCGGGATCGCACAGGCCCAGCTTGTCGGTAGACGGATACAGCGACTCATAGGCCAGGCCGCCCAGGGTACGCTCGCCGCGCTTCTCCCAGAAGTTGCTCTTGAAGATACCGGGCTGGTTCTGGCTGGTGGTGTTGATGGAGTCCGACCCCACCGGGTCGCGCGGATTGCTGGCAGCGAAATAGACCACGTCGGCTTCGTCGCCGCCGAGCAAGCGCGGCTTGTTGCCGTTCACGCCACGCTGCACCACCTGTGCGTGCACCACATTGAAGGGCGGCAGGATGGAGAAGATCTGGTAGTCGAGGTCAGCGCAGTGCATGCCGAGGTCGTTGGCCGCCAGCACGCGGAAGTCGCCGCTGATGGGCGCGGGGGGCTGGGTGGGCGGATCCGTCGGCGGGTCAGTGGGCGGAGTGCCGGCATCGTCACAGTCGGCCGGGGCGTTCTCCACCGCCATCTCCACCTGCTCGTCGCCGCTGCGGGCGATGACGCGGCAGGGCACGCTGTCGAGGCTCTTCTTCACTTCCCACTTGCCCTCGTCGTCGGCGCTGTCTCGGCCAATCTCCGAGCCGCTGGCGGCGCTGGTGACGATCACTTCGGCGTCAGGGCCGGCAAGGCCCTTAACCTTGAGTTCGCCGTCGCCGTCGTCCCATTTCGCCTCATCGATGACGAGAGGGATGCCGGGATCGGTCCCGCCACAGTCATCGGGGGCGTCCTCGACAGCAGCGCTCACGATGACGCCGTCGGCGCGGGCGGAGACGCGGCAGGGGGCGCGGTCGAGATCGCGCTCCAGCTTCCACTCGCCCTCGTCGTTGGCGCGGATGCTGCCGAGCACGCTGCCGCTGTCGGCATCGCGGATGCTGATCTCGGCCTCCGGCGCGGCGTAGCCCTCGACCTTCAACTCTTCGCCGTCATCCCATTCCGCCTCGTCGATGCGCAGGGTGGGCCGGTCGCCCTCCTCGTCGTCGTTGCAGGCGCCGCTGACGCGGGCATCACCGCGGACGTCACCGACCTCCACGTCGATCAGGCAGGGCACATCGCGCAGGCCGGACACGGTCACCGACCAGGTGCCGTCGTCCGTGACCGTGGTGGTGCCGATGACCACGCCGTTGTCGGCGATGCGCACGGTCACAGTGTCGCCTTCGCGGCCCTTGCCGGTCGCCTCCAGGATATGCCCCCCCTCGCCGGTATTGGCCTTTACGGCGCCGAGAGTGGTTTCACCGGCAGGGTCGGAGATTGCGTTGCTGTCGTTGCCGCAGGCAGTCAGAGCGAACAGAGCCAGCAGGCCGAACAGCAGAGGGATTCGCCGCATCGCGGCGCGCGCAATACAGAGGTCTTCGGGTGAAGGATTTGCGTCTTTCATGAGTCCTCCCATCACTGGTCTGGGCGGTACTGCGACACAAGAACGGAGTGTCCCGCGATTTACAGATATGGGATTAACGCTCTCCGTGCAGGGAAGGTTCCCCGATACTCCGACTGTTTTTTTTATGCGGGTATTAAGGCTTCCGAATCAGCGCAAGTGTCAAACGCGGCCGGCCGCTTGGCGTGCCGCCTCGATCAGGCGTCGATTCTTCTCATTGAGCACCGCATCGCCCTGCGCCAGGCTGTCGGACTTGCGCGCCAGGCTCACGGCCTGGGCGAAGCGGCCCTGGTTGAAGCGGATGGAGGCCAGGCGGTGCCACAGCCAGGGGTTGCGCGGCTCGATGCGCAGGGCACGCTCCAGCAGGGCCGCGGCCTGTTCCCACTCACCGACCTGGACATGGGTATCGGCGCGTGCCAGCAGCGAGGTCGCCGCACGGCCAGTGACTGCCGAAGGATCCTCCCCGGTCGTCTGCGGCCCGGCACAGGCAGTAACAAGGAAGGCGAACAACACCGGAAAGAGGCGTTGCAACGCAAAGAAAAGAAATTTTGGCATGCTTTATTCTTTATACATTCAGGAAAAAGATGGGATAATGAAGAAAACCATGGTTTAGACCGATACTCTAACCGATAAACACCTCAAAATAAGTTCTCCAACTCGCGAAAGCGGTTTCTCTGGGAGATGGGAACACAATGCGTACCAGCGTCAAAATACAACTCCTTATCGGGTTGATTCTTTCCCTGTCGGCCACCAGCCTCCTCGCCGACGGCTGGGACCCCATCTCCAAGGCCGGCGCAATAAACAGTATCGCAGATACCCGCCACAACATGACCGTCAGTTACAGCAGCGGTGGCCACGTCATGGATGGCTTTCGTAACGACTACGGCGGCGTGTGTATCTACTGCCATACCCCGCATGGCGCAAACAAGCAAATCCAGGCACCACTCTGGAACCGGACCGTCAGCTATGGCAACTACATGATTTACGACAAGCCCACAACGTTGATGCGTCCTGTCGATCAACCCGGCCCCAGCTCGCTGACCTGTCTATCATGCCACGATGGCACCATTGCCATTGATTCCGTGCTCAACATGCCTTACGCGGGGCGCTCGCCGGACAACAGTGGCGCCACCAACAACGAACTGGGCACCTCAAACACCGCATTTCTGGACAGCTGGGCCGCGAATCCCGCCGGGCTTGCCACGGCCAATAACCACCTCGCCCTGGGTTTTGAATTCGGCGGCAATCCGGGCCCCGGGCCGTCCACGCCGGGCTGCGCTCACTGCCACGATGGCAGTCCCAATGGCTTCACCGTACCCGTACCCGATTTCCGCGCCTTCATGCTGGGCACCGATTTACGCAACGAGCACCCCGTCGGCATCACCTTCCCCGACACCTATACACCCGCCACGGACTTCAATGAACCCGACGTAAAACTGCCCGGCAAGATGGCCTTCTTTGACACCAATGGCAACAACTACGCCGACAAGGACGAGGTTCGCCTCTATGATTCCGGTAACGGTTACAAGGTTGAATGCGCCTCATGCCATGATCCACACGGGGTGGAATCCGGCGGTGTCGGCACAAGCACACGCTTCAGTCCCAGCTTCCTGCGTGTCAACAATGGTATTGCCGGTAACCATGCGGGAACCGCCGGCATCGTCAGCCACGGTGCCAGCGCCCTTTGCCTGACCTGCCACACCAAGTAGCATTAAGGGCACCTCTAATAACAACCTGGGGTGACAAAGTTACAGTCAGCACACTACTGCTTCGCTAGTGTAGGTCGTCACTCATTTTGTAACATTAGAATGAGTCCCATTTTTTACCAGGCAAGGCGCGAGGCGGAGTCATAGTGGGCCTATGGCGACAACGAGCAACGCTGAATGGTGAAAAATGGGGCCATTATAAGTTATGAAATGAGTGACGACCTACACTAGTGTCACTCCCATAAATACCCATTTAGCAAGGAAACCACCATGAAAGCGCTGCTCCGTGCCGCCCTGATCTGCACCCTTCCCTTCTCCGCCACCCTGTCTGCCGATGACCATTTCGCCCAGCGGCTCCAGGACAGCCGTGAGGCGGTACAATCATTCGCCCGCGCCCTGAAGGGAAACCTGCAAAATGTTCTACAGAAAAAAGGACCGGCGGAAGCGGTGGAGGCCTGCAGCTCCATCGCGCCGCTCATCGCCCTGACCAAATCAAAGTCCTACAGCTGGAAAATCAGCCGCACCAGCCTCAAGCTACGCGATCCCGATAACGCCCCCGACGCTTGGGAGCGCGCCGTGATGGAACAGTTTGAGGCACGCAAGGCCAAGGGCGAAGACGTGAGCAAACTCGAGTACTACGAAGTAGTGGAAATGGACGGCAGCAAAATGTTTCGCTATATGAAGGCCATCCCCACGCTGGAGAAGCCCTGTCTCATCTGCCACGGCAGCAACCTGCGCCCGGACGTCGTCGCCGCCCTCGACAAGCATTTTCCCCACGACAAGGCGCGGGGCTTCAAGGCCGGCGATATCCGCGGCGCCTTTACCATCATTCAGCCGCTGTAAGGGCCGTTGAAAAACCCCGCTACAACCAGTCGGTCAGGGCGATACCGACGCCCAGGCGATTCACCCGGGCGTCGTAGTCGATCAGGCTTTCGCCGTAGCCATTGAAATACTGCACGTAGCCCTTCAGCCGCTCACCGATGGGAAAGGACCAGCCCAGCTCGACGGCACCGCGATTCGTGCGGCGCAGGTTGTTGCGCAGCATCAGGCTGTAGGTATTCCTGCCGCGCTTGTAGATGCCGCGCAATTCACCATGACCCATGTAGTCGAGGATGTTGGGGTTGTCGTCGCCACTGGGATCGGTCGCACTAGTCTTTGACTCTTCTGGAATCCGGTACCAGGGACGCAGGCTGAGCACCATGTTACGCCGCTCGAAGACGAAGTTGGCATAGAGGCGATTCCAGCTGCGCGACTGGGGGCCCGGACGGCCGTTGGACTGATGGTTCAGGCCCAAGACGATGACACGGTTGCGCAGACCGAACAGACTCCACCGCTGCGGCAGCAACAGGAACACCTCCGGCTCATGGTTGGTCTCGCGGAAGGGACTGGAAAACTCGCTGTTGTAGGCCTGCCAGTAGGACTGGTTGGTGTAGGCAAAGAACAGCAGGCTGTCGCGGCCCAGCACGCCGCTGGCCACCTGAAACTTGAGGCTCAGCTGGAATTTCACCTCCAGATTCTGCAGCCGCCCTTCCAGACCTGCGTAGGGGGCCTCATTGGGGCGGGAGTTGTAGGTAACCGGCAGCACATAATTGGGTTTATGGGCGGTGATAACAAAAGGATTGTTCTCGATCAGGCGCTCATCGAACAGACGCCCACCCACCACTGAGACTTCCTCCGCCATCGCTTGTCTGCAATATTCCCGCAACTCGCTCACCGGGGTGTCCACCGCCACCTGCTTGAGACGCTCCAGCAGACAGCGATCCAGGGCAGCCTTGTCCACCGCCGCCGCATCATCGGCCGCCACCGCTGTCGCACACAACAACGCCACGCCCGCCAGCATATGACTGTAATACTGCTTAGCCCTCATCGGCTCTCCCCTCTACGTCGTACAATCCGTGCATCAAAATGAATCAATCCGTGCAGCGCACCCTCTCACGCGGCGAGGTGCCCTCCGCAAAAGGCAGACGCACGGCGCTGTGGCAATCCTTGTCGATGCGCAGCCCGCTACGCGAATCCACCCATACCCACTCGACGCCCAGCGGCGTCGGCGGTTCAAAGGGCTGGACATCAAGCCGACGCAGGGTGTCGGCCCACACACGCAGGGCACCGCGCGCACCGGTGAGACCCGCGGGCTGATTATCGTCGCGCCCCAGCCACACCACCGCCAGACGGTCGCCACTGAAGCCGGCGAACCAGCTATCACGCAAGTCGTCGGTGGTGCCGGTCTTGCCGGCCACGGTGAGCGACTCGGGCAGGCTGCGATAGGCGGACTTGCCGGTGCCATGGCGCACCGTGTTGACCAACGCGGCATCGAGCAGGAACACGGGCAGCGCCGGCACCGCCTGCACCACCTCCAGCGGATAGCGTTGCAACGGCTCACCCTGCGGTGTGAGCACGGCGCGGATAGCGCGCAGCGGGGTGCGGAAGCCACCGGCGGCGAGGGTGTGATACATCTGCGCCACCTCCAGCGGCGACAGGTTGGCGATGCCCAGCAGTTGCGCAGGCCAGGCGGGCAGCTCGCGCTCGATACCCAGCGCCTTCAGGGTATCGAGTACCGCCGGTACGCCCAGCCTCAGACCGAGACGCGCCGTGGCCTGGTTGTAGGATTGCGCGAGGGCCTGAAACAGTGGCACCTGGCCGTGGCTCTGGTGATCAAAATTGCGCGGCTGCCAGGTCTCTCCAGCGCCCAGGTCGAGGGTCAATGGACCGTCGTCGAGTAGCGTGGCGAGGGTGTAGTCGCCGCGCGCCAGGGCCGTCAGGTAAATGGCCGGCTTGACCAGCGAGCCGATGGGCCGCTGCGCATCCAGGGCGCGGTTAAAGCCGGCAAAGCGCGGATCGCGCCCGCCAACCACCGCCAGCACCTCCCCCGAATTGACGTCCACGGTCACCGAACCACCTTGCAGATCCTCGCCCGGCAGGCGCGCGAGCTGACCACTCAGCGCCAACTCGGCGGCCTGCTGCACCTCGGGGTCAAGACTGGTGAAGATGCGCAGGCCCTCGGAGCGCAGATCCTCATCGCTGTAATCACGCCGCAACTGACGGCGCACCAGGTCCATGAAGGCCGGCAAACGGGTGACGCCGCTGGTGGCACGCGGCGTCACCCCCAGCGAGTGCTCGCGGGCGACGGCCGCCTGCGCAGAATCGAGCATCCCCTGCTCGGCCATCAGGCTCAGCACCAGGTCGCGGCGCTCACGCGCACGCGCCGGATAGCGCCGCGGATCGTAATAGGATGGCCCCTTCACCAGCGCCACCAGCAGGGCCATCTGCTCGATCTTCAGCTGCCCCAGTGGGCGCTCGAAATAGAACTGGCTGGCCAGACCGAAGCCGTGGATGGCGCGGCGGCCGTCCTGTCCCAGATAGATCTCATTGAGATAGGCCTCGAGGATCTCGTCCTTGTCGTAGCGCCATTCCAGCAGCAGGGCCATGATGGCCTCATTGAGCTTGCGCGTGAGGGTACGCTCGCTGCTAAGAAAGAAGTTTTTCACCAACTGCTGGGTGAGGGTGCTGCCGCCCTGCACCGTGCGCCCGGCGCGCAGATTGGCCAGCAGTGCGCGGCCGATGGCGCGCGGCGAGACGCCGTGATGCTGGTAGAAATCACGGTCTTCCACCGTCAACAGCGCGTCGATGAGCAACGGCGGTACCTCGTCGAGACGCACCAGCACACGGTCTTCCTTGTGGGTGGGGTAGATGCGGCCAATCAGCGGCGGATCCAGCCGAACCAGATCGACCACATCGCCGTTGTCGGCACGCCAGATATCACTCAGGCCCCGGCGGGAAAATTCCACCCGCAGGGGGCGCGAGGGCTCGCGGCCATCCCAAAAATCGAAGCTGCGGGTGGTGATGACCAGACTGCGCCCGAGCCGGGCATAGGTGCCGGGTTGATGGGGGCGATTGTGTTCGCGGTAACCGAGGCGTCGCAGCTCGGCCTGCAACTGATCCGCCGTCAGTGCCTGCCCGGGATACAGCTCCAGCGGTCGCGCGTAGACCTGCGCCGGCAGCGCCCAGCGCTTGCCCTCGAACTGCTGTCGCACCTGACCGTCGAGCCAGGCCACATAAACCAGCAGCGCAATGAAGCCGATGACCGCGACGGCAAACAGCGCGCGCAGCACCGGGCGCCTTTTCTGTGAGCGCCGGCGGCGGCTGGCGGGTTTGCGCCGGGGCTTGGGGGATTTGCGACGGGCCATTGTGCACCGGGAGGAAAAGGTCGCATTGTAACCTAGGGGACGTTCTCAATCATTCTGACAGTCAGAATGATCGAGAACATCCCCTAATTCCGGCGGCTGATTTTTTGCCCCGCCCGGCTCATACTCAAGGGCAGGCAAGGAGAAAAGACCGAACATGAACACGCAAAACCATCCGGCACTGATCAGTGCCCTGCTCGACCCCACCGCCTATGACCACCCATGCCGGGATATCCAGCTCATCGAGACACACATCTCCTGGCTCCTGCTCACCGGCGACTACGCCTACAAGATCAAGAAGCCGGTGAACTTCGGCTTTCTGGACTTCTCCACCCTGCCCCTGCGCCAACACTTCTGTACAGAGGAGATCCGGCTCAATGCCCGCCTTGCCCCGCAGATCTATCTGCGGGTAGTTCGCATTTCTGGAAGCGCCACGGAGCCCCACATCAATGGCGATGGGCCAGTATTGGAATACGCGGTAAAAATGCGTCAGTTCGACAATTCCGGTCTGTTTGACCGACTCATCGCGAGCGACCAGCTAAGCCCGCAGATCATCAGCGACACGGCCGACACCCTGGCGCGCTTCCATGGGGGAATAGCCGTCGCCGGGCCGGACTCACCCTTTGGCGAACCCAGCGCAGTGCACCGGCCAGTGTGCGAGAACTTTGAGCAGCTGGAGCAGCACGCAGCAGGCTTCCTCGCCATAAACAAACACCTCGACACCTTCCAACACATCCGCCAGTGGAGCGAACAGACATTTACAGCGCTCGAATCCACCCTTGCCCAACGAAAAATAGACGGCTTTATCCGTGAATGCCACGGCGACCTGCACCTGGGGAACATCGCCCTCATCGACGGCCGGGTGACGCCCTTTGACGGCATCGAATTCAACCCCGATTTGCGCTGGATCGACATCATGAGCGAAATAGCATTCCTGCTCATGGACCTGCAGGATCACAGCCGTGCCGATCTCGCCCAGCGCTTGCTCAATGCCTGGCTGGAGAACAGCGGCGATTACGGCGGACTGATAGTTCTACGCTATTACCAGTGTTATCGCGCCATGGTGCGCGCCAAGGTTGCCGCCTTGCGCGGCAGTCAAACAAATTCAGAAAATACAGAAAGCGAACTGGCTAACTACATTCAGCTGGCTGACAAATACACCCACCCCACATGTCCGGCGCTGCTCATCACCCACGGCCTGTCCGGCTCCGGCAAGAGCTGGCTGACGCAGGCCCTGCTGGAGGACTCCAGCGCGATCCGTCTGCGCTCGGATGTGGAACGCAAACGCCTTGCCGGACTGGATCCACTGGCCCGTAGTGATTCTGCGCCGGGTACGGGACTCTACAGCGCCGAGTTCACACAACGTACCTTTGCAAGACTGGAAGACCTGGCCCGGCAGGTTCTGCGCGCAGGCTACGTGACAGTGGTGGACGCCACCTTTATCAAACGCGCCGAGCGGGAACGCTTCCGGCAACTGGCGCTTTCACTCGCCGTCCCCTTTCGCATTATTCACTGCGAGGCAGACATCGAGATCCTACACCAGCGCATCGGGGCACGGCAGGCCGAAGGCCGGGATGCCTCCGAGGCCGGGCTCAGCGTGCTGGAGCTGCAACTAGCCCACCAGGAACCGCTGGGTGAAGACGAGCAGGGTGAGACCCTCCGCGTGGATACAACAGATGACGTGGACCTGTCCACTATCAAGACCTGGTTGCAAAGCCCTGCATAGCATGCGCCGTGCGCACGATTAAGCCCGCAGACTATTTTTGTGCGCACAGCGCACACTACCTCCAGGAAAACAGGTGCACACAAAACGCGCCACCTTGAGACCCCACATGTAG
>CAZTPE010000043.1:0-13313 GCA_964614545.1 uncultured Ectothiorhodospiraceae bacterium | reverse complement strand
GGTATTTACCCTCAGGGGCGCCGGGCATCAGGTCACGGAAGCGGCAGACGGGCAGGTGGCGCTGGATCTGGCCAAGCGGCAGCGATTTGATCTGGTGCTGTCGGATGTCAACATGCCGCGCATGGATGGTATCACCCTGGCCCGTGAACTGCGTGCCCTGCCGGCCTTCAAGTTCACGCCGATTCTGATGCTGACCACCGAGGGTGGCATGGGCAAAAAGCAGGAGGGCAAGGCCGCCGGTGCGACGGGTTGGATTGTGAAGCCCTTTAATCCGGAACAGCTGCTGGCGACGATCAAGAAGGTCGTGGGGTAGCCCCGATATTTCACAAAGACGGAGCCAGATCACGGCAAATAGTCTGGTCCGCTCTGTGAAATGAAAAAAGGAGAAGAGAAATGAGTTATTGGGTCTGGGATTCCTCCCTCTCGATAGGGATCGATGTTATTGATGGGCAGCATCGGCGTATCGTGGACTATATCAATGAGCTGCATGAGGCTCATTCGAATCATGATCATGACAAGGTGACCCAGATATTAATGGGCCTGGTCGATTACACCGTTACCCACTTTGCGTTTGAAGAAGACCTGATGGCTCAGGCGGGATACCCGCTTTCCCACTCACATAAAAAGGTGCATGAGTCATTTATTTCGCACATCCAGAATTACAAGCAGGAACATGAAAAAGGACATGATATTTCCAGAAAGCTCATGTCTGAACTGCAGATATGGCTGACCAACCACATCAAGAATGAAGACCGTCACTATGTGCCCTATGCCAATGAAGTTCTGGGTAAGAAAAAGAGTTGGCTGAAAAAGGCGCTGGGCAGTTTTTTTGGATAGCGGGAAATGAACGATTTAGCACAGATGATTATACGGACTTTCTTCGCACCCACCATGAAATACGGAAAATAGCGCATGTCCATCGATATGGAACAGTTCAAGGCGACCTTCATCGAGGAGAGTCTTGAGGGGCTGGACATCATGGAATCGGTGTTGCTGGAAATGCAGCCCGGCGAGGCCGATGCCGAGGAAGTGGACAACATCTTTCGCGCCGCGCATTCCATCAAGGGTGGCAGCGCCACCTTTGGTTTCAGCGATATCAGCAACTTCACCCATGTCGTCGAAACCCTGCTGGATCAGATTCGCGCCGGTGAGCGCGAGGTCACCCAGGAAGCCATCAATCTTTTTCTCAGCTCCGTGGATTGCATCCGCGACATGTTGGCCGGCGCGCAGGAAGGCTTCGATATCAATCTTGAGCAGGTCGCCGAGGTCAAGGCCGGACTGGATCGCATGCTGGGCTCGGCGCCGGAAGCTGCTGAGCCGGCCGAGGCCGAGCCGGAAACTCAGGACGACACGCCAGTGGCCACTGGCTGGAAAATCATCTTTAAACCCTTTCCCGACATGCTGCGCTCCGGCAATGATGTGGTACGTCTGTTCCGCGAATTGGCCGATATGGGCGAGATGGATGCGGTGGTAGACCTGGAAGGCCTGCCTGCGCTAGCGGACATGGAGCCGGAAGAGGCCTGCCTGAGTTGGGTGGTCATCCTGAGCGGTGCTGTCAGCCGCGAACAGGTCGACGAAGTGTTTGAGTGGGTAGAGGGCGATTGTGAACTAAGTATCACACCGATCGGTGGTGATGAAACAGCGCTTGTGGAAACGCCGGTGGAGAGTGTAACGGAAGCGGCCGCGGCCAGTCCCACGCCCGTGCAGGCCGCGCCAGTGGCCCAGGAACGCCGCACCAGTAATGATCGTCGGCAGGGTGATCGGCGCAAGAGCCGCAGTTCATCAGAGAATTCCTCGATCCGCGTCGGCATCGACAAGGTGGATGCACTGATCAATCTGGTGGGCGAGCTGGTGATCACCCAATCCATGTTAGGTCAGCTGGGTGAAGACTTCAGCATGGACAAGGTAGAGCGCCTCAAGGATGGTCTGGCGGAGCTCGAGCGTAATACGCGCGAGTTGCAGGAAAATGTCATGAGCATCCGCATGCTGCCGATCAGTTTTGCCTTCAACCGTTTTCCACGCATGGTGCATGATCTGTGCGGAAAATTGCAGAAAAAAATTGAATTGAAAATGTCCGGTGAGCAGACTGAGCTGGACAAGACGGTGATGGAAAAGATCGGTGATCCGTTGGTGCATTTGGTACGCAACGCCGTCGATCACGGCATTGAAACTCCTGAGAAGCGCCTTGCCGCCGGCAAGTCTGAGACGGGTACGGTGCATCTCAACGCCTATCATCAGGGCGGCAATATCCTCATTGAGATCAGCGATGACGGTGCCGGCCTCAATCGTGAGCGCATCCTTGCTAAGGCCATCGAGCGCGGCCTTGCCAATAGCGGTGACAATCTCAGTGATGCCGAGATATTTGGCTTCCTGTTTCAGCCCGGGTTTTCCACCGCCGATGTGGTCAGTGACGTCTCCGGACGTGGCGTGGGCATGGACGTGGTGAAGCGCAATATTACCGCGCTCGGCGGTGCCATCGACGTGGAATCGCGTCCGGGCAATGGCTCCACATTCACCATCCGTCTGCCGCTGACCTTGGCTATTCTCGACGGTCAGCTGGTGCGCGTGGGTGAACAGACCTTCATTATTCCGCTGGTTTCCATCATCGAATCCCTGCAGGTGGAGCCAGCGCGGGTCAATGCCATTGCCGGCAGCGCTGAGCTGTACAAGCTGCGCGACGACTACCTGCCTGTTATCCGTCTTTACGATGCCTTCGGCCTGAAGCCGGACAGCACCAATCTGGAAGACGGCCTGCTGGTGGTGGTGGAAGGCCATGGTCAACAGGCCGGTCTGCTGGTAGATGACCTTCTTGCCCAACAGCAAGTAGTGATCAAAAGTTTAGAAACCAATTTCAAGAAGGTGGGAGGCATTTCTGGCGCCACCATCCTTGGTGACGGCACGGTGGCGCTGATTGTCGATATCGGCGGCATCATCGAGTTGTCGCAGAACGGCAGAAAGCGCGAGAGCAATGCTGCGGCATGAATGGCGCGGCTAAATACAGCATTATCGGGAGTTGCAGATGGATGTAGCAGAACAGATCGCCAGTGGGCTGGCCGGTACCGGCGAAGTTGATGGCAGCCAGTTTCTCACCTTTCTCCTCGCCGGTGAGGAATACGGCGTGGACATCCTGCGGGTGCAGGAGATCAAGGGCTGGAATGCGGTAACGCCGATTCCCAACACCCCGGAATACATTCGAGGTGTGATCAACCTGCGCGGCACCATCGTGCCCATCGTCGATCTGCGCCGCCGCTTTGGACTGGAGCCGGTAGAGTATGGCCCCATGACCGTGGTCATCGTGCTCAAGGTCATGCGTGAAGACAAGAGCCGGGTGATGGGCATCGTCGTGGATGCGGTATCCGACGTCTACAACGTGCAGGATGAATCCCTCAAGCCGGCGCCGGATTTTGGCAGCGTGGTTAACGTGGATTTCGTACAGGGATTGGCCACGGTGGATGAGACCATGGTGATTATTCTCGACATCGACCACTTGCTCAATAGTGGTGAGCTGGCGGTGATGGACAGTGCCACCGAACACGAATGATGTGGACGCCAGGGTGATCGCCGTCATGAACCAGAAGGGTGGAGTGGGCAAGACCACCACCGCCGTTAATCTTGCTCATGCCCTGGCGTTGGGCAAGCAGCGGGTGCTGGCGTTGGATCTCGATCCTCAGGCCCACCTCACCACTGCCCTGGGCGTCGATGCGGCAACACCGGGCATGGACGCGGTGCTGCTTGAGGGTGCGTCCCTGATCGATTACCGGCTGAGTGCACGTGACGGGCTCGACCTGGTGCCTGCCGGACGTGGCCTGGTGAATGTCGAACATCTCAGCGAAGGCGGCAAGACACGAGGCATGCGTTTGCGTGCGGCCCTCGATGCCTGTGATGAAAGCTATGATGCGGTAATTATCGATTGCCCGCCATCGGCCGGCCTGCTGGGTATGAATGCCCTGTTCGCTGCCTCGGAATTGCTGATTCCCGTCTCCAGTGACTATCTGGCGCTGCACAGCCTGTCGCGCTTTATGGAAACCCTGAGTTTTGTTGAAGAGACCCTGCGCCGGCCGTTGCCGCGCCGGGTGGTGATGACCCGCTTTCACACCCAGCGCCGTCTGGCACGCGAGGTGCGTGAGCGTCTCACGGAACATTTTCAGGATCGGCTGCTGGATACCGCAATCCGTGAAAACGTGGCGCTGGCCGAATGTCCCAGTTTCGGTGAAACTATTTTTGAGTATCAGAACAACAGCCACGGTGCCGAGGATTACCGCCGGCTGGCCGAGGAAATGGTGACGTCACAATGGCATTGATATCCGAAACGACCTTGCAGTTGATCATCAGTATTTTTGCCAGCTCCTGCTGGAATGGCTAGCCGTTGTGTTTGCTACAGAGACACAGAGGACACGGAGAAAAACTTATGGATATAAAGTACCGATGTTTTTCTCGTATCCGATGACACAAGCGCCCCATATCTTCTCATGGTTTTTTTTACTCTGTGTCTCTGTGGCAAAGTTTGTAGGGTGGGCACCGTCCACCGGGACACGTTGAAAGGTACATGGTGGGCGGTGCCCACCCTACAGGATAACCAGGAGTAGATGATCAATGGCGACACGTAAAAAATCACCCATGGGCGCCGACCCATTGGCCTGGATGAAGCAGGAGGAGGCACCAAGTGGTGCATCCGCGGAGGTGAGCGAACTCAAGCCAAAGCCCCGCCGTAGCCGGCGGCGCGATGGCCTGGAGGTCGCCCTGTTGGAAGAGACCTTCGCCGCCCTGGCGCCGCAGGGCGAGGCGCTGGTGGCGCGCTTCTACGAAGAATTGTTCGCGCGCTTCCCCGAGGTGCGGCCCATGTTCGCCAATACCGATCCGGCGCAACAGCAGAAAAAACTGCTGGCGGCCCTGCAGTTGGTGGTTAACAGCCTGCGTCGCCCGGCCCAGCTGCGCAAGGCCCTGCTGGGCCTGGGCGCGAAGCACCATGCCTACGGGGCGAAAGAGGAACACTACACGGCGGTGGCGGAGACGCTGCTCGATGTAATGGAAGAATTTGCCGGTGATCTGTGGACCGATGAGGTCGCGGATGCCTGGCGTAATGCACTGAATGCCGTGGCGGCGACCATGCTGTCGGCGGACGAAGTCCTGGAGGAGAAGACAATGGCAGCAAGTAAAAAAGAAATGGAATCGGTGATGGGTAGCAGTGAGGCCCTCAACAGCCTGGAGGCGATGTATTCGATCCTCGAACATTCGCCCATCAATATCATGATTGCCGATGCCGACGAGAATATTATTTTCGTCAATAAACAGGCACGCGATACCCTGACCTCGGTGGAGGATGAGCTGGCCCAGTACCTGCCGGGCTTTAGTGTTGACTCGGTGGTGGGCGGCAGCATCCATCGCTATCACAAGGATCCTGAGGCCATCAAACGTATCCTCCATGCTATGGGCCCGGATGACGTGCGTCACGGCGAGATTACCCCCGGTCGCTTCATCTTCGCACACCAGACCCGGCCTCTCAGCGATGCTGGTGGTCGTCACCTCGGCTATGCCGTGCAGTGGAAGGATGTTACCGAGGAACGCATGGCGGCGCGCGAGGTTGAGCGCCTGCAGTCGGCCGTCGATGGTTCGCAGTCCAATCTCATGTTGTGCGATGAAGACCTCAATATCACCTACGTCAACCCAGCGGTGGTAAAAATGATGGCCGTGCGTCAGGGTGTGCTGCGCGAACATTTCCCTAGTTTCGATGCAAGCAATCTGGTAGGCACCAATATCGATATATTCCATAAAAACCCGGCGCATCAGCGTGCCCTGCTGGGCGATCCTTCACGCCTGCCGGCCAAGGCCGAAATCAAGGTGGCCGATCTGGAATTCGAGGTCAATGCCACAGCGGTCCTCGATGGTAAGGGCAAGTACATGGGGAATATGGTGGAGTGGCGGGATATCACCGAGCAAAAGGCGGCTGAGCGTGCGCTGGCGGAGTTAATCAAGTCCGCCACCCATGGTGATCTGCGCCAGCGCCTGGATGTGGAGCACTACCAGGGTTTTATTCGTACCCTGTCCGAGGGTATCAACAGCATGCTGGATGCCATCGTTGAACCGATCAGTGACATCTCCAGCGTCATGACCCGTCTGGCCGAAGGGGATTTGACAGAAACGGCCCGCACTGAGTACCAGGGTGAATTTGCCGTGCTCAGCAATGCGGTGAATGCCTCCGTCAGTAATTTGCAAGAGACCGTGGGTGGTATTCGTGTCGCCACCGAGAGTATTACCTCGGCGGCCAGCGAGATCTCCCAGGGCAACACCGATCTCAGCCAGCGTACTGAGGAGCAGGCCTCCTCGCTGCAGGAGACGGCCTCCAGCATGGAACAGCTGACTTCCACGGTGAAACAGAATGCCGACAACGCCCGTCAGGCCAATCAGCTGGCCAACGGCGCCCGCGATCAGGCGGAGCAGGGTGGCGAGGTGGTGCAGAAGGCCGTCGACGCCATGGCCGAGATCAATAGCTCTAGCAAGAAGATTGCCGACATCATTGGTGTCATCGATGAGATCGCCTTCCAGACCAACCTGCTGGCGCTGAATGCGGCGGTGGAGGCCGCGCGTGCCGGTGAGCAGGGCCGCGGCTTCGCGGTAGTGGCTTCCGAGGTGCGTAATCTGGCTCAGCGCAGTGCCTCGGCAGCGAAGGAAATCAAGTCACTGATCAGCGACAGTGTGGAAAAGGTGGATGAGGGCAGCAAGCTGGTGGATCGCTCCGGCGAGACCCTCACCGAAATTGTTGGCTCGGTGAAAAAAGTGAGTGATATTGTTGCCGAAATTGCCGCTGCCAGTCAGGAACAATCCATCGGCATCGAGCAGGTGAACAAGGCGATCACCCAGCTTGATGAAGTGACTCAGCAGAATGCGGCGTTGGTGGAAGAGGCCGCAGCGGCGGCCGAGTCCCTCGATGATCAGGCGCGTGACATGAGCCAGCGCATGGCCTTCTTCCGCATCAATGACAGTGCGGTACAGCCGGCGATCCCGGCGGCGCCACGGGTACAGCAGACCCAGGCTGTGCGCCAGCCGGCTCCCGCCCCGGTGGTGCGTCCCAGCGCCCGTCCGACGCCGCCCCCGCGCCCGGTGGCGGATAGTGATGGCGAGTGGGAAGAGTTCTGAGCCACGGTTCAAGAAAGAGGAGTGACAGGGTATGTCCCATGCCAGTGCGGCACGCAAGGAAAGGGTTTCGGGCGGTGAACGCGAGTTCATCTTCACCGATGCCGATTTTGAATTCATTCGCCAGCTGGTGGCGGAAAAGACCGGTATCGTGCTTAACGATGCCAAGCGGAATCTGGTCTACAGCCGGCTCAGTCGCCGGCTGCGACAGCTGGGGCAAGAGCACTTTGCCGACTACTGCGATCTGTTGAAAGCGGGGGATGATGCTGAACTGGTGAACTTCACCAATGCTATCACCACCAATCTCACCTCGTTTTTTCGTGAAAACCATCACTTCGACTATTTGCGTGACACCCTGTTGCCGGAGTTGATGCAGGACAAGGCGGATCGTCGTCTACGTTGCTGGTCTGCGGGTTGTTCCACCGGCGAGGAACCTTATTCCATTGCCATGGTGCTGCGCGAGACCCTGCCGGAAAAGGGCTGGGATGTCCGTCTGCTGGCCACCGATCTCGATTCCGATGTAGTGGCCAAGGCGCAGCGCGGTGTTTACGCCCAGGAGCGGGTCAATGGTATTTCCCCCGAACGCCTGCGGCGCTGGTTTCTGCGCGGCAAGGCGGACAACGAGGGCATGGTGCAGGTGCGCCCACCCTTGCGTGAGCTGATCGCCTTTCGTCAGTTGAATTTGATGCAGGAGTGGCCCATCAGCGGACCGCTGGATTTTATCTTCTGTCGCAACGTGGTGATCTATTTCGACAAGCCGACGCAGAAGGTGCTGTTTGATCGTTATGCCGAGCTGTTACCGGTAGGTGGGCATCTGTTCATCGGCCACTCGGAATCCCTGTTCAAGGTCAGCGATCGCTTCAAGTTGATTGGCAAGACTATCTACCGCAAAGTCTATTGAGAGGGATGTCATGGCCTTGCTAAAAGAAAAAGCAGCCAGTGAACTGCCACCGGTCCTTGAAGGTTTCGAGGATATCAAACGCTACTGGGATAAGACTAACGATAAGTACGCCGCTAAAATCCTGCCTGGTGAGGTGTATGTGACCACCGGGGATGAGGTGATCACCACGGTGCTGGGTTCTTGTGTTTCGGCCTGTGTGCGTGATCCTATTTTCAAGGTCGGCGGCATGAATCACTTCATGCTGCCGTTGTCATCCGGCAGTGGCAGTTGGGACTCGGACGGCGGTCTTTCCACCCGTTATGGCAATTACGCCATGGAATTACTGATTAATGAAATTCTCAAGCATGGCGGTTCGCGCAAGAACCTGGAAGTGAAAATCTTCGGTGGTGGCAAGGTGCTGAGCAAGACCATGAGTAGCAATGTGGGCGAGCGCAATATTCATTTTGTCGAAGAGTATCTACGTCTTGAAGGGCTGAAACTAGTGGCCGAAGACGTGGGTGATATCTATCCGCGCAAGGTGTTGTTTCACCCCTATACCGGTTTAGTGCGGGTGAAGAAGTTACGCAACATGCACAACCGCACAGTGGCCGAGCGTGAAACGGCTTACATGAAACAGATTGATCAGCAGCCGGTCAGTGGCGAAATCGATTTGTTTTAATGTTACCTGAAGCCACTAGTGTAGGTCGTCACTCATTTTGTAACATTAGAATGAGTCCCATTTTTTACCAGGCAAGGCGCGAGGCGGAGTCATAGTGGGCCTATGGCGACAACGAGCAACGCTGAATGGTGAAAAATGGGGCCATTATAAGTTATGAAATGAGTGACGACCTACACTAGGTATCAGAGAAAAGAAGCAATGAGCAGGAAAATCAAAGTTCTGATTGTCGATGATTCGGCACTGGTGCGGCAGGTGCTGACGGAGATGCTGAATTCCGCAGCGGATATCGAGGTAGTCGGCACCGCGCAGGATCCCTATGTGGCGCGTGAGCGTATCAAGTCACTGAACCCGGATGTACTGACCCTGGATGTTGAGATGCCACGCATGGACGGCGTGACCTTTCTGCGTAATCTTATGCGCCTGCGTCCCATGCCGGTGGTGATGGTCTCGACCCTCACGGAGAGGGGTGCTGATATCACCTTTCAGGCGCTGGAGTTGGGTGCGGTTGATTTTGTGTCAAAACCCAAGACAGACATCGCCCACACCCTGGACGATTACGCCGAAGAGATCATCACCAAGGTGCGTACGGCAGCCGGCGCCCGGGTGCAGGCCCTGACGCGCAGCCTGGCCCGTGCCGATGATGTGTCGGAACGGCACACGGCGGATGCGGTGCTCGGCAAGGTGTCGGCGGCGCGTCATTTCCGCACCACCGACCGCATTCTCGCCATTGGCGCCTCCACGGGCGGCACTGAGGCCATCAAGGCAGTGCTCATGCGCCTGCCGGCGGATACGCCGGGGACGGTGATTACACAGCATATTCCAGAGGCCTTCAGTGCCCCCTTTGCCAAACGGATGAACGGTATTTCAGCGATGACGGTTTGTGAGGCCGAAGACGGGCAGCAGATTGTCACCGGTCATGCCTATATCGCACCCGGTAGCCAGCACCTGCTGGTGGAGCGGGACGGCGCACGTTATATCTGTCGTCTCAACGATGGACCGCCGGTCAATCGGCACAAACCGTCCGTGGATGTCCTGTTCCGTTCGGTGGCGCAGAACGTGGGTTCGAACGCCATTTCCGTGCTGTTGACGGGCATGGGTGACGATGGTGCGCGGGGCATGCAGGAAATGAAAGAGGCCGGTGCACCAACCATCGCCCAGGATGAAAAGAGCAGTGTGGTGTGGGGTATGCCGGGCGAGGCGGTAAAGCTGGGCTGCGTGGACAGTGTGCTTTCCCTAACAAAGATTCCGGGGCATATCCTGCAGCGCCTGAAGGGCTAGCCGGGTTGGCGATAATGACCAAGTAAAATTCTGCGATAAGGCGTTCAGTGGAGCGGGCCATACCCGCGATGGAGCTGCCAACTGCCCAGAGGCTGTTGTTTTATATTGTGGGAGCGGCTTCAGCCGCGAAGAAATAACAGTCTTTATTCGCGGTTGAAGCCGCTCTCACAATCTCTGTAGATATTCGCAGGTATGGCCTACTCCTACGGCCCCGTGCCTGTCTGTCATTGGAATGTGCACCAGGGCAAGCCTGAATCTGTGGCTTCAGGGTAAAACCCTGTCGGGACTGCAACGCTTATGATGGCAATATTAATAGATAGTAATATCTATATTGGATATGCTGTGAGGGATATGCTGTGAGAAACAAGCGGCAGCCATCAGCGGGAAGGGTGGTTGCCTGCCGGCTGCGATGAGTCTAGGAGACAAGTGGTATGGGAATTACGACACAACTTTCTGAAGAAGGTGATCAGCTGAACATAGTCATTGCTGGCCGCTTTGACTTTAGTCTTCACGCGGAGTTTCGTGATGCCTACCGGAATCTGCCACCCGATATCAAGTATGTTATCGATCTGAGCCAGACGACCTTCATGGACAGCTCGGCGATGGGCATGTTGTTGCTGTTACGCGAGTTTGCCGGTGAGGCGTCCGCCGATATTTGCCTGTTGAACTGCAGCCCGGAAGTGCGCAAGGTGCTGTCTATTTCTAACCTGGACAAGATGTTTACCCTGGCCTGAGCCGCTATCTGAAAACCCCATCACTTTTCGCCACAGAGACACGGAGTAAACGGAGAATCACAGGCCTGAAATTTACCCGAACCGGCGCAATGCCATGGACTCTATGTCCTCTGTGTCTCTGTGGTGAATTGAAATGTATCCACTTGGCCAGGGTGTTTGATCGAGTCTGAGCTATCGGTTGCCGGCCTGTTTCGGCGGCGAGATATTACCCGTCAGACTATTCATAAAGGCCACGATATCCCGCACTTCCCCATCTGAAAATTCCTTACGAAGCTGGGTCTTTGCCATTACCCGCACGGCTTCATCCAGCGTCTTGACCCGACCGTTGTGAAAATAGGGCGCGGTAACGGCAATATTGCGCAGTATCGGCACCCGCCACATGTATTTTTCCCACAGATTGCCCGTTGCCTCGAAGCGTCCCAGATCATCCGCCAGCCGATATTGTTTGTCGTACTGGCTGCCAAGGTGATTGGGGAACAGCTCATAGAAGCCGTCGCCGGGACCCATGGCCGGGCCAGGTGCCGGCCCCGCAAAATTCACGCCGAAGTGACAGGACACGCAGCCACTGTCGTTGAACAGCACCATGCCACGTCTGGCGCTGGCGGAGATGGCGCTCTCATCGCCGCGAATGTACTGGTCGAAGGGGCTGTCGGGGGTTAGCAGGCTGCGCTCGAAGCTGGCCAGGGCACGGGCTACATTGTCGGCGGACACCGCATCCTCGCCGGGGAAGGCGGCCTCGAAGGCCTGTCGATAATCCTCTGTATCCATCAGCCGCTGCACCATGGCACCAATATGGGCGTTGTCTGAAATCACCGGGTCGCGCAGGTGATCCAGGGTCTGCTCCTCCAGGCTGCGACTGCGGCCATCCCAATACAGCACAGTCTGAAAACCAATATTCCACAGCGTCGGCGTTGAGCGGTAGGTGTACTGCCCGTGCTGGCCTCGGGAGACGGTCTTTCCATCCACCCCGCCTGTCGACAGGTTGTGACAGCTGTTGCAGGACAGTGTGCTGTTCGTGCCCAGCAGGGCCGAGTCGAAGAACAGTTTTTTGCCCAGGCTGATTTTTTCTGCACTGGCAGGGTTGTCCGCGGGTTGCTGCACGGCCTTCGGTAGTGGCTGGAAGCGTTCAAAACCCCAGACGGAAAAAGGCAGGCACAGGCCAAGGGCCAGTGGCAGGAAGGGGGATTTTCGGGACATCTGGGTACTCCTAATGACTCTTCTTATTATCGTGGTGGCCCATGTAGGTGAGCCGCAGTGACATTCTACCGTGGCCACTGCAGCCATTCCACGCGACTGACGGGTTTCCGGCTAGGTGGAAGCCTGTGGTCAGTCAAAAAAATGCCATTTCCTGAGGTTGTATTTCTAACTCATTGAAAATATTGAGGTGATCTTGCTGTGGTCGAGTGGCATAGCATTTGCAATGAGGCAGGCGTAGACGTCTATTTAGCACTGAAGCCGTACTGAAATTGAGGAATCCAAGCCATGGCAGATGACGACAAGGACCAGGAAAAGCCCAAGGGCTCGATGGTGACCAAAATCCTCCTCTTCGGCGTGCTGCCGCTGATGACTGCCATTGTGCTGGTCGTGGGTGGCCTGTTTATTGCCGGCGTACTGCCCGGCGGTGGCGGCGGTGATCAGGCCGTAGTGGAGGAGGGACACGATAGTGGTGGCGATGAGGAGGGCGGTGACTCAACGGCGGATATGCCTGCGGTATACATCCCCATCGATCCCGCCTTTGTGGTCAATTTTGCCAGCCAGGGGCGTGCGCGTTTTTTGCAGATTACCGTGGAGGTGATGACGCGCGATCCCAAGGTGCCGGAGCATATTGAGCAGCATCTGCCCGTGATTCGCAACAACCTGATGTTGTTGTTCAGCAGCCAGACCTACGACAGCGTGAGCACGCTGGAAGGCAAAGAGACCTTGCGTGAGGAGGCGTTGTCCGTAATTCAGGAAATTCTGGAAGAAGAGACCGGTGATCCCGGTGTAGAAGCGGTGTACTTCACCAGCTTTGTGATGCAGTAGCCGACGGAATTCGATGACATGGCCGTAAACGACCTTCTTTCCCAGGACGAAATCGATGCCTTGCTGCACGGTGTCTCCAGCAGCGATATTGATACCGATGCCGAGGATGACCTGGCCGATGGTGAGGCGCGTGAATATGACTTTACCACCCAGGATCGCATCGTCCGCGGACGCATGCCGACCCTGGAGATGGTCAACGAGCGTTATGCACGCCTGTTCCGCATCAGCCTGTTCAACCTGTTGCGCCGCAGTGCGGAAATCTCCGTCGGCGGTGTACAGATGCTGAAGTTTTCTGAATATGTGCACAGTCTGTTTGTACCCACCAGTCTCAATATGGTGCGCATTAAACCGCTGCGGGGAACAGCGCTGTTCGTGCTCGATCCCAAGCTGGTGTTCATGGTGGTGGACAACTATTTCGGTGGTGACGGCAGTTTCCACACCAAGATCGAAGGCCGCGAGTTCACTCCCACCGAGCGGCGCGTGATCCAGATCATTCTCGACCAGGTCTTTGTCGACCTGAAAGAGGCCTGGTCACCGGTGATGGATCTGGATTTTGAATTTATCAATTCGGAAGTGAATCCCCAGTTTG
>CAZTPE010000042.1:3212-13505 GCA_964614545.1 uncultured Ectothiorhodospiraceae bacterium | reverse complement strand
ATGGCAATACAGACGATCCAAACTCACCCATTCTCTGACCAGAAGCCCGGCACCTCCGGCCTGCGCAAGAAGGTCACGGTGTTCCAGCAGCCGCATTATCTGGAGAATTTCGTCCAGTCCATTTTCGACAGTCTGGCCGGTTTCGCGGGCAAGACCCTGGTGGTGGGCGGTGATGGCCGCTACGGTAATCTACAGGCGACGAAGACTATCTTGCGCATGGCCGCAGCCAATGGCTTCGGCCGCGTGTTGGTGGGGCGTGGCGGCCTGTTGTCCACCCCGGCGGTCTCCTGCGTGATTCGCAAGCACGGCGCCTTCGGCGGCATTATCCTCTCCGCCAGCCACAACCCGGGCGGGCCGGACGGCGACTTCGGCATCAAGTACAACACCGGCAACGGTGGCCCGGCGCCGGAAAAGATCACCGACGCCATCTTCGTGCGCAGCAAGACCATCCGCGAATACCGCATCGCCAACGAGGTGGAGATGGTGCTGGATCAGGAGCACGAATTCACCTTAGACGGCATGACCGTGAGCGTCATCGACCCGGTGGCCGACTACGCCGAGCTGATGGCCGAGCTGTTCGATTTCAGGGCCATCGGTCACCTGTTCCAGTCCGGCTTTCGCATGCGCTTCGACGCCATGCATGCCATCACCGGGCCCTACGCCACGGAAATTCTCCAGAACCGCTTGGGCGCACCCAGGGGCACGGTAATCAATGGCGTGCCCAGGGCCGACTTCGGTGGCGGCCATCCCGATCCCAATCTTACCTATGCCAAGGAACTGGTTGACGAGATGTTCGGCGATCGTGCGTTGGATTTCGGCGCCGCCTCCGACGGTGATGGTGACCGTAACATGATCCTCGGCCAGCGCTTCTTCGTTACCCCCAGTGACAGCTTGGCCCTGCTTACCGCCAACGCTACCCTGGCGCCGGGCTATGCCGACGGCCTCGCTGGCGTGGCCCGTTCCATGCCCACCAGTGCGGCGGTGGACCGCGTCGCCGAGGCACTAGGCATCGACTGTTTCGAGACCCCCACCGGCTGGAAATTCTTCGGCAACCTGATGGACGCCGGCCGCGTCACCCTGTGCGGCGAAGAGAGCTTCGGCACAGGTTCCAGTCACGTGCGCGAAAAGGACGGCCTGTGGGCGGTGCTGTTCTGGCTCAATATCCTCGCCGTGCGCCAGCGGCCGGTGGAGACCTTGATGCGCGAACACTGGGCCGAATACGGCCGTAACTATTATTCCCGTCACGACTACGAGGGCGTGGACACGGCCAGCGCGGAGCAACTGATGGCCGGCCTGCGCGAGGGTCTGGAGACCTTACCGGGGCGGCAACTTGGTCTGCTGACTGTGGCCTACGCCGACGACTTCAGCTATACCGACCCGGTGGACGGCTCGGTGAGCACTGGCCAGGGTATCCGTATTGGCTTCAGCGAGGGCAGTCGCATCGTCTTCCGGCTTTCTGGTACCGGCACCGAGGGTGCTACCCTGCGCGTCTACCTGGAGCGCTTCGAGGCCGATCCTGCGCGTCATGATCAGGACACCCAGCAGGCCCTGGCTGACCTCATTGCCATCGCCGACGACGTAGCCGGTATTCGGCGTCTCACCGGGCGTGAGTTTCCGACGGTGATTACTTGATGCATCGATTTTTTTCGATTTGAATTTTTTATAAATATTTGGCTAGCAGCCATGGAGATGTCAGTCATGCGGAAAAGTACCCGCCTTTTGTTCTTCGCCTTTACTTTTTTCGCCGTCACCGACAGCTATGCCGAGAAGGAAGGTTTTCCCGGGCGCTCGCTGGAGAAATACAGCATGGTGCCGGTCATCGAACTGGAAGACCTGCATGGACGGCGCGACGAATTCACGGTAGTGGATGCCCGCTCCAGCTTCGAGTTCGACACCCTGCGCATCAAGGGCGCGGTGAATATCCCGGTGACCGCCGAAGACTTTAAGGTGGCGGTACGGGATCTGCGTGAACAGACCGGCAAGCCGATTGCCTTTTACTGCAACGGCCACACCTGTATGAAATCCTACAAGGCGGCCAAGCAGGCCATGACGGCAGGCCTGGATAAGGTCTATGCTTATGACGCCGGCATCTTTGACTGGGCGCGGGCCTATCCTGACGAGGCCGAACTGCTGGGCAAGAGCCCGGTGGACTCCGCCCGGCTGATCCCCAAAAAGGTCTTCAAGGCCCATCTTCTGGACCCCGACACCTTCAGCGACAAGGCCACCGCCACAGCGTCAAAGTCACGTCTGATTATCGATATCCGCGATCACTTCCAGCGCGCCGGTATCGGCTTCTTCCCCGCTATCGAGCGTTGGGCCAGCCTGCAAAACATGGACAAGCTGCGCAAGTATCTGAAAAAGGCCAAGGCGCAAAATCGTACACTCTTTATCTATGACAACGTGGGCAAACAAGTGCGCTGGCTGCAGTACGAACTGGAGGCACGAGGCTTGAAGAACTACTGGTTCATGGAGAAGGGCGCCAAGGGTTATTACGATGTATTGAGCACGGATGAGGGCCTGCGTTGAGCCTCTATCGCCAGTAACCGCGTAAACGGGGGATATTCGCGGGGCGCTTGTTCGGCGATTCGTTTGGCCCCCCGGGGCTCCTCTTCCACACAATATTAAGCCGGGTTAATAACTCCCCGAAATGATTACAATAGCGCACAGTTTTGGCTGCGGCGTCTGCCGTATGCACGGAGCATGATCACGGCGATGAGAGGGCAGGGGTATCTACGGCACTGAGGTAGCAGTGAAGGGCGGTTTTTCAGGTCTGCACCCTATCGTGCTGGGTCTGTTGCTATTTGTCTGCGCCGGCTATTACGCCGTGCCTCTGGCCGACAGCGATTTCTGGTGGCACATTGCCGCCGGGCGAGACATTCTCCAGCGCGGAGCCCTGCCGGTGGTTGACCCCTTCGGTGTGTTTCCCGCCGCTGATGTCATTCGCAACGACACGGTGCTGAAGGGCCAGTGGCTGGGACAGGTGGTGTTGTACAGCCTGTTTGAGGCCGGTGGTATCAACGCCGTGGTGGCCTTTCGCGTCGCCGTGCTGCTGGCTTGTATCGCACTGATTTACACCCGTGCACGCTGGCTGGCGGCGACGAATCCACTGGCGCTGTGGGCCGTGCTGGCGCTGGTGGCGCTCAATGCCTTCGGCTTTGGCGGTGAGCGTCCGCAACTGCTGTCGTTCTTGTTCGCAGTGTTGTTCTTCGTCTTTATCGATCTGGCCCGGCAGCGGCGCGACTGGCGCTGGCTGCTGCCCCTGCCATTGATCACCGTGCTGTGGGCCAACAGCCATGGCGGGGTGATTCTCGGCGTGGTGCTGCTGGGCCTGTGGAGCGTGATGGGCTGGCTGGATAAATCCATGGGTCGGCGTGAACGCGGCCGGTGGCTGACCATGAGCGGGGTGGTGTTTCTCGCCTCGCTGCTGACGCCCAATGGCATCCAGACCTACCTCTATCTGTTTCAACTGGAAGGCAGCGTGTTACAACAGCGCACCTCCGAATATATCAGTGCCCTGCAATTGTACGAACTGGGTTACGTCTGGCCGCAGGTGTGGGTCTACGGCTATTTCGTGCTTGCCGCGGCGGGACTGCTCGGTCTGCTGAAACTGCATCGGTGGCGTGAGGCGGCGGTGGTGGCCTTTCTTGCCGCGATCAGTATTTCTTCTTACCGCTACTTCGCCTTTTTCCTGTTTATCGCGGCCCCTTATTTGATGTTGGGTCTGGGGCGACTGATGCCCGAAAATCTGGATAGGGTGGCTACTCTACGGCGCGTGCAGGCGCTGGTGGCGGGGGTCCTGGTGGTCGTGCTGATCAGTGGCGTAGCGCGAGGCACGGTATTCCGTGGTGGCCTTTACCAGGCGGCCTATCCCATCGCCATTGCCGATTTTGTCGAGCAACAAAAACTGACTGGGCGTACTTTTAATAATCTCGAATGGGGCGGCTACCTGCTATGGCGACTGGCTGAACAGGTGCAGCCCTACATCGACGGCCGCATGCTGGATATGTCGCGCTTCCCTCCCTATACGCACATTCTCTGGGCCACGCCGCAGGGTGTACAACTGTTTAACAGGGGCAACTTCCAGTTAGTCATTTTACCGTATCATGGCCGTTTCGACCCGCAGCGCTACAAGCTTATCGACTATCTGGCCTCACGGCGTGACTGGCAGCTGGCCTACCGCGATGCGCAGGGTGTGGTTTTCGTGCGTCGGCAGGCACAGGGCTTTTTCGGTGGTCTGCAATGAGGAACATCAGGCATGCATGAGTCGCTGTACCCGCAGATGCATGAACTGGAAGACCGCCACTGGTGGTTTACCGGGCGTCGGCGCATTGTCGCCGGCGTGATCCAGCGGCTGGAACTGCCGGCGCAGGCGCAGATTCTCGATGCCGGCTGTGGTACCGGTGGTAACCTGCCCATGCTGGCAGGGTTTGGCGAACTTACCGGCGCTGAATTCGATGCTGAGGCCGCAGCCTTGGCTCGTGCGCGCGGCGTCTGCGACGTGGTGCGGGCCGGCCTGCCCAACGAGATGCCCTTCACCGCAACGCAGTTTCAGCTCATTACCCTGCTGGATGTGTTGGAGCACATTGATGACGACCGTGCCAGTTTGCAGGCCCTGGCAAATCTGCTGGCCCCCGGTGGCCATCTGCTGGTCACCGTGCCGGCGTTTCCCTTCCTGTGGGGGCCGCATGATGAAAGCCACCACCACAAGCGCCGTTACCGTGCTGCCGGCCTGCGTGCGCGGATCATGGAGGCTGGGCTGGATGTGCAATGGTTGAGCTATTACAACAGCAGCCTGTTTCCCGCCGTGGCCGCCGTGCGCCTGTTGCACAAGCTGCTGCCCGCCGGTGAGGCAGGCAATGAACTCGCCCTGCCGCCCGCGCCCATGAACGCCCTGCTGGAAAATCTCTTCGCCGCCGAGCGTCATTTACTGGGGCGGGTTAGCCTGCCTTTTGGTGTGTCGTTGATCGCCATGGCCCGCAAGCCGTGAGTCCGTGGCGGCGCATCCCTTTCGGTGCATTGACACGCTTCGGCATCACCGGCGGCTTGGCGACCGCCGTCCATGCCAGCGTGTTCGTCATCTGCGTGGAATGGCTGGGCATTGCGCCGGTGCCCGCCGTGGTACCCGCCTTTCTCGTCGCCCTGAGCGTTTCCTACGGACTCAACTACCGCTGGACCTTCGGCGCCAGCGGCCCGCACCGCGTGATGCTGCCACGCTTCTTTGCGGTGGCGTTGAACGGCTTTTTTCTCAACCTGCTGATCACCTGGCTGGTGGTTGACGTGGGCGGCTACTGGTATGGTTATGCCCTGATCGTGGCGGTATTCGTGGTGCCGCTGATTACCTTTGCGCTGAGCAAATTCTGGGTTTTTCGCGAGACAGGTCAATGACGCAAGCTTCGATAAAAACAACAATGGACGATGCCTTTCTGCTTTCCATCATCGTGCCCGTATTCAATGAGCAGGAGGTATTGCACGAATTCTACCGGCGTTTGTCGCAGGTGCTGGATGGCATCGATGCGGCAATGGAAATCGTCTTCGTCAACGATGGCAGCACAGATTATTCGCTGCTTCAACTGCAGGAGCTTCAGGCAAACGATCCCCGTATCGCCATTCTCGACCTGAGTCGCAACTTCGGCAAGGAGATTGCCATGACCGCCGGGCTGGATCATGTGCGCGGTGATGCCGTGGTCATCATCGATGCCGATCTGCAGGATCCGCCGGAACTGATTCCGCAGATGATCGAAGAGTGGCGGCACGGCTTCGACGTGGTTTATGCCCAGCGCCGTTCCCGCGCCGGCGAATCGACGCTGAAAAAAACCACCGCCTCGCTGTTCTATCGCATCATGCAGCGCATCAGCAGGGTGCAGATTCCTGTCGATACCGGTGATTTCCGTCTGCTCAGTCGCCGCGCCGTGGATGCGCTCGCCGGCCTGCGCGAAAGACACCGTTTTATGAAAGGCCTGTTCGCCTGGATCGGCTATCCGCAAAAGGCCATTCTCTATGACCGCGATGCGCGCCACGACGGCTTAAGCAAGTGGAATTATCTGGCGTTGTGGAATTTTGCCCTTGAGGGCATAACGTCATTTAGCACCCTGCCGCTGAAGGTGGCCACTTATCTCGGCACTTTCACTGCCTTCGGTGCCTTTCTCTACGGCCTGTTCATCATCTTTCAGACCCTGTTTTTCGGTAACCCTGTCGCCGGTTATCCTTCACTGTTGGTTGTTGTCCTGTTTCTCGGCGGCATCCAGCTTATGGCCCTCGGTGTGATCGGCGAATATCTCGGCCGTATGTTCGATGAAACCAAGGGGCGGCCGCTGTATCTCGTCAAGGATTTTTTGCCTGCGGGCGAACGTGATAAAGGGCAGGATGATCGTTAAATGTGGGAGCGGCTTCAGCCGCGAATAGAGCTGAATTTTATTCGCGGCTGAAGCCGCTCCCACAATATTGTGAAATAACAGACGCCGTGGTGAATGGTTATCCTATCGCGGGCATGGCCCGCTCCTACCACTGCCGTCACTTGTTCAAGATAGGTAGGGTGGGCGGTGTCCAGGCTACGGTCTACGCGCTTTTCCACTTCTGCGGCTTGATGGTCACGTCGTTCTCGCCATCGGAAAACCACGCCTCACCATCCTGGATATTGCATTGCAACTGCATGTTACGCCGCGCCATGGGGGCGAGGGCAGCGCCGGCTTCGGCAGGGAAGGCAATGATGTCGAGGTTGTTGAAGCGTTGCAGGCGGTCGCCGTTTTGCGACCACCAGATATCGGCGCTGCTGCCACTGTAGGGGTGAAGGGTCACGCGGTGGGCGCGGCCGCAGGCCTTGCGGATACGTTTTTCATCGGGCTGGCCGAGTTCGATCCAGTGTTCGATTTCACCACTGAGGCTCTGCTGCCAGAGGTCAGGTTCGTCGTCGCTGCTGATGCCGCGAGTAAAACTCAACTGCTCGTCGGCGCTGAGGGCGAAGGCCAGCAGGCGTAGCATCATGCGCTCGTCGGTCTCCGAGGGATGGCGGGCGATGGTGAGGCTGTGGGCTGCGTAATAGTTGCGGTCCATGTCCGCTATTTGCAGCTCGGCCTTGAAGATAGTTGCCTTGAGAGCCATGGGGATCCTTTTGTTTTACTACAGAGACACGGAGATACAGAGAAAACCTGTTATTTGTGGGAGCGGCTTTAGCCGCGAATGATTGGCGGCCATGGTAATCGCGGCTAAAGCCGCTTGTATGTTTCTCCCGCAAAAGTGCTGATAGTGTGTGTCTCTGTGTCTCTGTGTCTCCGTGCCTCTGTGGTGAATTTCAGAAAATTTTCCCACGCAGCGACTTGGTACGCCCGTGCCGGGTCTTGCCGTCGAGGCGTTTCTGCTGCGAACCGCGCGTGGGTTTGGTGGGGCGGCGTTTTTTTACCACCCGGCCGGCTGTGACGATCATTTCGCGCAGACGCTCCAGCGCCTCGGCGCGATTCTTATCCTGGCTGCGATGACTCTGTGCCTTGATGACAATGATGCCCTCGCTGTTCAAGCGGCGGTCGCGCAAGGCCAGCAGGCGCTGCTTATAGAAGTCGGGCAGCGAAGAGCGGGCCACGTCGAAGCGCAGGTGCACGGCACTGGAGACCTTGTTGACATTCTGCCCACCGGCCCCCTGTGCGCGGATGGCGCTGAGGGTGATTTCGTGGTCGGGAATGGCCACGTTGTGGCTGATGCGCAGCATGGCGGTGGAACAGGCTCAGCCGTACAGGCAGAGATAGGCGCTGTCGGCCATCACCTGCACGCCGAAGGTACTGTTGCCTGGCACGTCGAAGCTCTCGCCGGCGCTGAAACTCTGCGCTGTGTTACTGCCGGGCAGGGTGATGATGAGTTCGCCACTGATCACGGTCACGGTCTCCGCAGCTTCGGTGGAAAAGGTGTATTCGCCCGCGGCCATGACGCCGATGGTGGCGGGCTTGTCGCTGGTCTGGAAGGCCAGTGACTTGACCTTGCCGTCGAAGTATTCGTTGCACTTGAACATGGGGGCTCCGTGTCATTGGGTGGTTGAGGGTGGATTATAGCCTTGCCTTTCACTACAGGGGTTGTCGTTCTGGATATTATTGTGGGAGCGGCTTCAGCCGCGAATAAAGGCTGGTTTTATTCGCGGCTGAAGCCGCTCCCACAGATTTATAGCTTCTCCACTCTTCATCGCGGGCATGGCCTGCTCCTACATTTTGTCGGGAATAATAATTCCCGCAAGTGACTCGCGATCTGCTATAGTGCATGCTTCTGGCACACATCGGTCTGTGCCTGTTTTTCTCCTTCGCGGCATGTCTCCCGGCAAAGCGTCCTGGGCAAATCGCGAACATAATCAAGCAAGATTCTGCCTAAGACCGTCCCGCGCTAGCTGCGCCGGGTAGGCCAATCCCCGGAGTTTATTTCATGTCTTTTGATTCCCTCGGTCTGTCGACCGAAATCCTGCGTGCGGTCTCTGAACAGGGCTATACGGATCCCACCCCTGTGCAGGCCCAGGCCATTCCCGCCGTGTTGCAGGGCGGCGATCTGCTGGCCGGCGCACAGACCGGCACCGGCAAGACCGCCGGCTTTACCCTGCCGCTGTTGCAGCGCCTCAGCGGCGCGCCCGCGTCCAAGGGCCGTCGCCCGGTGCGCGCGCTGATCCTTACCCCGACCCGTGAGCTGGCGGCGCAGGTAGGTGAGAGTGTGTCAACCTATGGCAAATACCTACCCCTGCGCTCGATGGTGATCTTCGGCGGGGTCAAGATCGGCCCGCAGATCACCAAGCTGCGCAATGGCGTGGACATCCTCGTCGCCACCCCCGGCCGTCTGCTCGATCACGTGCAGCAGGGCACCCTCGACCTCTCGCAGGTGGAGATCCTGGTGCTGGATGAGGCCGACCGCATGCTCGACATGGGCTTCCTGCGCGACATTCGCAAGATCCTCGCCCTGTTGCCCAAGGGCCGTCAGAATCTGCTGTTCTCGGCCACCTTCTCCAACGAGATCAAGCGCCTCGCCGATGGCCTGCTGGACAGCCCGGCGCTGATCGAGGTGGCGCGCCACAACACCGCCTCCGAGCGTGTCGCCCAGGTAGTGCATCCGGTGGACCGCGAGCGCAAGCGTGAGCTATTGTCCTTCCTCATCGGTAACGGCAACTGGCAGCAGGTGCTGGTGTTCACCCGCACCAAGCACGGCGCCAACCGTCTTACCAAACAGCTGGAGCAGGACGGCATTAGCGCCGCTGCGATTCACGGCAACAAAAGCCAGGCCGCGCGCACCCGTGCCCTGGCCGACTTCAAGCAGGGCAAGATCCGCGTGCTGGTGGCCACCGACATCGCCGCCCGCGGCCTGGACATCGACCAGCTGCCACATGTGGTCAACTTCGAGCTGCCCAATGTGCCGGAAGACTACGTGCACCGCATCGGCCGCACCGGTCGCGCCGGCAACGAGGGCGAGGCCATGTCGCTGGTGTGTGTGGACGAGCACAAACTGCTGCGCGACATCGAGCGTCTGCTCAAGCGCGAGATTCCCAAGGACGTGATCGAGGGTTTCTCGCCCGACCCCAGTATCAAGGCCGAGCCCATCCCCAACGGGCGCAACGGTGCCGGTCGTGGCCGCAGCGGTGGCGGTGGTCAGCGTAACCGCGCTGGTGCCCGCAGTGGCCAGGCTGCGGGCCGCGGTCAGGGCGGCGGACGTCGTCGCAGTGCCGTGCCGGCCTGAATGGCGGACGCGGTGCAATTGCGCTAAGGCATAGAAAGGGACGGCCCGGGAGGGCCGTCCCTTTTTTCTTGCGGCTTTTCCTCTTTAATCCCCTTGCGTAGAATGCATGCACTTAACCTTTGCATTTTCCAGGTGTGTCTTCATGAAGCAGATTTTTCGTTCCCATTGGATTTTGCTGACCGCGCTGCTGATGTGGGCGCCGCTGGCGCCGGCCGGTTTTGACGAGGCCGTCGAGGCGGCCAATGCCGGCGACTTCGATAAGGCCTTCAAGGAATTTTCCGTGCTTGCGGAGCAGGGTGACGAGCGTGCCCAGCAGAGTCTGGCCTGGATGTATTTCGAGGGTCAAGGACGCGACGTGGATTATGCCAAGGCGGCCTACTGGTACCGCAAGGCTGCCGAGCAGGGTAGCATCACGGCGCAGATCAATCTGGCGCAGATATACGCCTATGGCCAGGGTGTGACACAGGATTTCAGTCAGGCGGCGTACTGGTGGGGCCGGCTCGCGGAGCAGGGCGATGTTCGTTCGCAGGCGGCGTTGGGCGGGCTCTACTACCAGGGCCAAGGCGTGAAGCAGGACTATGCCAAGGCCGCCGAACTGTGGCG
>CAZTPE010000042.1:0-3112 GCA_964614545.1 uncultured Ectothiorhodospiraceae bacterium | reverse complement strand
TCGCCGGCCCTGCATTGGGAGGGCGTGCCGGCTGGCACGAAGAGCCTGGTGCTAATCGTCGACGACCCCGATGCGCCGGACCCGGCCGCGCCGAAGATGACCTGGGTGCACTGGGTGGTCTACGACATTCCACCGTCGGTGGTGGGTCTGCCGGAGGGCGCCGATGCCGCCAGCCTGCCGCCGGGCACGCGTGAGGGTATCAACGACTGGAAGCGCGAAGGCTGGGGTGGTCCCTGCCCGCCGGTGGGCAGGCACCGCTATTTCTTCAAGCTGTACGCCCTGGACACGGAACTGCCCGATCTGGGTCTGGCGACCAAGAACAAGGTGCTGCAGGCCATGGTCGGCCACGTGCTGGCCGAGGCGCAACTGGTGGGCACGTATCAGCACTGAGCCGTTTGGGGTTGTTCGTAGTCCATTTTTTCAACGCAAAGGCGCAGAGACGCAAAGGGCGCAAAGATTTATATGTCTCGTCACACTGCTCTGCGGTGTGACGTAAAGAGGCTGGATTAATCTGCCACGGTGGAGGTGACGCTGAGCGCCACAAGATGTGTGCCACCGCAGAGCGGTGGCACAAGTTCGAGAGCTGCCGGTTGAGTCATTTTGGTATAGGCCAGAATTCAGACTTCTGAGACCTCACTGGACCCCGGCATTCACCGGAGTGACGAAAAAATATCCGACCAACATTCTTTTTGGTTTTTCTTTGCGTTCTTTGCGTCTCAGCGCCTTTGCGTTGGATGTTTCCCTTCCTCACTCCGCCTCATTAATCTCAATGCCGGAAGTGGCGCATGCCGGTGAACACCATGGCGATGCCATGTTCGTCGGCGGCTTTGATCACTTCCTCGTCGCGCATCGAACCGCCAGGCTGGATGACGGCGCTGATGCCCACTTCGGCAGCGGAGTCGAGGCCGTCACGGAAGGGGAAGAAGGCATCGGAGGCCATGACCGAGCCCTTCACTTCCAGGCCGGCATCGGCGGCCTTGATGGCGGCAATGCGGGCGGAGTAGACGCGGCTCATCTGCCCGGCACCGACGCCGATGGTCATGCCGTCGTGGCCATAGACGATGGCGTTGGACTTGACGTACTTGGCCACTTGCCAGGTGAACAGCAGATCATGCATCTCTTGCGCTGTGGGTGTGCGCTGCGTCACCACTTTTAGTTGTTCTTCATCGACCATCCCCAGGTCACGATCCTGTACCAACAGGCCGCCGTTGACACGTTTGTAGTCCAGCCCTGCCACGTGTTCTGAATTCCAGTCACCGCAGGCTAGTACACGCACGTTTTTCTTCTCCGCCAGTACCTTGCGGGCATCGTCGTCGATGCCGGGTGCGATGATCACTTCCACGAACTGTTGTTCAACGATGTCGCGTGCAGTGCCGGCGTCCAGCGGCCGGTTGAAGGCGATGATGCCGCCGAAGGCGGAGGTGGGGTCGGTGCGGTAGGCGCGGTCGTAGGCATGGTGGATGTCCTCGGCAATGGCCACGCCGCAGGGGTTGGCGTGCTTGACGATGACGCAGGCCGGGGCCTCGAATTGCCTGACGCACTCCAGTGCGGCGTCGGTGTCGGCGATGTTGTTGAAGCTCAGTTCCTTGCCCTGCAGTTGTTTGGCGGTAGCGACGCTGGCCTCGGCCGGGCAGGCTTCAACGTAGAAGGCGGCCTTCTGGTGCGGGTTCTCGCCATAGCGCATGTCCTGCTTCTTGATGAACTGGGTGTTGTAGGTACGTGGAAAGTCCACCGTGTTGCCAGCTGGGTCGATGGCGCCCAGGTAGTTGGCGATGGCGCCATCGTAGTGAGCGGTGTGCTCGAAGGTCTTCACCGCCAGCGAGTAGCGGGTGGTATCGGACACGGCGCCGTCGTTGGTGTCCATCTCGGCCAGCACGTCGGCATAGTTGCTGGCGTCCACTACCACGGTCACGGCGGCGTGATTCTTGGCTGCGGCGCGCAGCATGGTGGGACCGCCGATGTCGATGTTCTCGATCGCTAGGGCGAGGTCGCAGTCGGATCGCGCCACGGTCTGCTCGAAGGGATAGAGATTGACCACCACCAGGTCGATAGGCTGGATGCCGTGCTCGGCCATCACCGTGTCGTCGGTGCCGCGCCGTCCCAACAGGCCGCCGTGGATCTTCGGGTGCAGGGTCTTCACCCGGCCGTCCATCATCTCAGGAAAGCCGGTGTAGTCGGAGACCTCGGTCACCGGCACGTCGTTGTCGGCGAGCAGTTTGGCGGTGCCGCCGGTGCTGAGAATCTCAACGCCGCGGGCGTGCAGTTCACGGGCGAAGTCGAGGATGCCGGTTTTGTCAGAGACGCTGAGGAGAGCGCGGGTGATGGGGTTCATGGTGTAACTCTCGAAGTGGTGGTTCCGGGCTGGTGATTACCTGCGGAATCCATCTGTTGGAGCGGCTTCGGCCGCGACTAGGGTGATTATCCGCAAATGGATGCAAATTCTCATCGCGGGGAAAGGCCGGGCTTATTGCTGAGGCCTGCATTTGCGTTTATTCGCGGACCATTATCGGTGTCTCTTGACGCGTCCGAAGCCGTTTCTACAGGCGCCGCAGTCTGGAGATTATGGGCTGCTCAGTTGATGTCGTACTGCTTGAGCTTCTTGCGCAGGGTACCGCGATTCATCCCCAGCATTTCGGCGGCCTTGCTCTGATTGCCGCGCGTGTAGCGCAGCACGGTTTCCAGCAGCGGTTGTTCGATCTCGGCCAGTACCATCTGGTACAGGTCGACCGGTGGGTGGCCGTCAAGCTCATGGAAATAGTCTTCCAACATGCGCTTGATGTGTAGGCTGAGGGGGCGCTGGATGCTGTTGGCAGGCCCTGACGGGACATCTGACAAAGGCTCTTTTGTCCGTGTTTCCGGCAAATTCTCCTGCAAACCCTTTTGCAAGCCCTCGGTGATTAAACCGTCGGCTGCCAGACCCTCTGCAGTCAAACCCTGGATGTGTGTCATGCGGCTAGTTCCTCCCGAACCAATAGCTTGTCGAAGAAGTCTTTTGTGATTTGTAATTGTTCTTCGATGGTTTCCACTTTGTTGACTGCCTGACGGAAGGCAGCGCCATGCCGTTGTCCCTTGCTGTACCACGAGATGTGTTTGCGGGCGATGCGTACGCCGG
>CAZTPE010000041.1:0-13546 GCA_964614545.1 uncultured Ectothiorhodospiraceae bacterium | reverse complement strand
GATATGGGCGGCATGGGTGGTATGGGTGGTATGGGCGGCATGATGTAAGCTGCTTACTACCGGCTGTCGCCAGCCGAGCGTAACAGACCCCGCCGGGAGACCGGCGGGGTTTTTTTGTGCCTGCCGGTAAGCCGTGGAGGGATTACCCCTGTGTGTCGAAACTGATAGATGGCTGCTGTCGTGGTAGCCTAGGGTCTGTGAAAATACACGATCAATGGAGGTGTGAAATGGCTGCGTACGAGAAAGTTCTTGCGACACTTGATCTTGGTCATGATGGTGAGGTGGTCTGTCGGCGCGCCGCCGAGCTGGCAAAAAAATATTCCGCCAGACTGTTTCTCCTGCATGTGGTGGAATACGTGCCAGTCGATCTTGGTAGTGATCTTATGCTTCCCCAGCCATTGGAGATTGAAGAAACATTGGTGGCGCGGGCAAAGGAAAATCTGGCAGACATAGTGAAAGGCCTGGATGGCATCGACCTTGTTTCAAATGTTGAGATTGGCGTTATAAAGTCAGAGATAATTCGTTATGCCGATGACAATCAGGTTGACCTGATTGTCATCGGGCGCCACAGTCGGCATGGTATTTTTAAATTGCTGGGATCCACCGCGAATGCGGTTTTGCACAATGCTCACTGTGATGTATTGGCCGTTAATATTGCTGAATAAATCAGAGGCTTCTTGGCTGATTGTTGAATAAAGGTGTCCTGCCTTTTTCAATAACAAGAAAAGAGAAAATTGTGATTTTTTTCTTTTCATGCAAAATCAAAGGCTTGGTAGCCTTCGGTTTTGCTGATACATCCCTGTATTGATATAGGCTGCCGAAAAGCAGTTTTTTAACAGCCTGTTAGATAAAAGCGCGCTTATTGTGCAGGAGATGTCGCCGGGAATTGGCCTGTCAGCACCAAAAAGTCCTGTGAAATAAGTGGTTTGCAACAATTGGGTGCGCCTGTCGAGCTTGTTTTTGGCGCCTGTCTATTAGTTGATCTTTTTTATCAAATATACATTGACACTCGTGTTCGGATTGTTCTAGCATCGGTAGCCATAGATATTATTGATGTCTATAAATACCAAAATTATAAAAAATAATTAAATACTAATATAGTTAGCGTTCCGGTGTTGGTGATTGCCAACGGGAAAATGCGGCCAGATAACAACAATAATAATCACGTCTGTCTGCTGAGCTTGGCTAATAAAAAATAATCGATGAGTGAGAGGGGGGTATGCCGCTTTAGCGGTCTTCCCAAATATCGCGGCACTGCCTGCGAATCTTAAACATTTCCGAGTTGTAATGAATGGGCGCTTTGTTGGTGTTTTCCAGCAAGGCGACGGTGTTTCTGTTTTCGGGATTTTTTGCCCGTGGAGCAGAAATAATCAATATGCACAGAGGATTGATATGGCTGTGAATAAGCAAATTCCTGCTCATAATCGCCGTGGGCGCGTAGGTCTTGCCTGGGTGCTGGGTCTTGCTGCCTGCTTTGTGGTGGTTGCGCCTGTGGCAATGGCTGCGAAGTACGATGTGGTTGCGCCTGGTGGGAGCCATGGTGGCGACGATGTGGAACAGCCCATCGAGTTTCCGCACAACATTCACGTCAAGGATAACGACATCAACTGTATGTACTGCCACACCTATGCACGGCGCAGCAAGGTGGCGGGCATCCCGCCGACCAGCAAGTGCATGGGTTGCCACAAGATGGTGGCGACGGACAAGCCGCGCATCAAGGCGTTGACCAAGTATTGGGAAAACAAGGAATCACCGCCGTGGAAGAAGGTTCACGATCTGCCGGACTTCGTGCACTTTACCCACGAAATACATTTGAAGACGCTGTTGTTTGATCGTGAACTTCCGATGGAAGACACCAAGGAGGTTTGCGCCTTCTGTCACGGTGAGGTGGAAAACATGACCGTGGCGAAGAAAGTGAAGCCGCTGAATATGGGCTGGTGTGTCAACTGCCACATCGAGAATCAAGAGCTGGGCGCTCCGGGTGATTGCTGGAAATGCCACAAGTAGCGGATTGCGGGTCAATAGAGTGAGTAAGCTTATGTCTGGAAAACTGAACCGTAGAAGTTTCATGAAGATGATGGGCTGGGGTGGTATCGGCACTGCGCTTGCGGGCTGCGATATGCCCAGTACGGTAACGCTGGAAGAGGGCGTGGAAGACGTCGTTTCCTATTTGTCACCGGAAGAATATGTCATCCCCGGCGTCGGTGTCTGGTATGCCTCGACATGCACCCAGTGTGCCGCAGGCTGTGGTATCCACGGTCGCGTGCGTGAAGGCCGCGTGCTGAAGCTGGAGGGAAACCCCGAGTCACCGGTCAACAAAGGCAAGCTGTGTCTGATGGGGCAGGCCGGTGTGCAGGGCCACTATAACCCTGATCGTATCACTACACCGTTGTTGCGCAGTGACGGTAGTCTGTCGCCCGTGTCTTGGGAAAAGGCCGAACAAGTGCTGGCTGAAAAGCTGGGTGGCGTGAAGGGTGACCGCTTTGCCTGGTTCACCGGCAGCATGAGTGGCCATCAACTGTCGTTGCTCTCCAGTCACCTCGATGCCATGGGGTCAAACAAACATTTTGTGCACGAGGTGGTGAACAACGCCGTCGCACAGTCGGTGTATGCCGACATGTTTGGTGATGCCACGCCGCGTTTGCGCATCGACAAGGCGAAGATGGTGTTGTCCTTCGGCGCCGATTTCATGGGTGCCAGTGAATCGCCTCTACTGTATTCCGGTGACTACACCCGCTTCCGCACCGGCAACACCCGCGGCCTGCTGGTGCAGGTGGAACCGAAGATGTCGCTGACCGGCGGCAGTGCGGATCTGTGGATGCCCATCAAGCCGGGCACCGAGGGTGTACTGGCATTGGGTATTGCCAACCTGTTGCTCAACAAACTGAAGATGAACGATGCCGGCATTCCCAGCGACGTGCGCGAAATGATCAACAAGTATGACGTGAGCTCTGTGGCCGGAATCACCAGTGTGGCGGGGCATCGCATCCAGCGTATCGCTGCCCTGCTGCAGGAGCGTTCGCCAAGCTTGGTATTGGCCGGTGCGACGGTCGAGGGCCACACTCATGGTTATGCTTCGACGGCTGCGGTGATGATGCTCAATCACATCCTCGGCAATGTTGGCAAGACCATCGAGCCTGGCGCCAAAATTCCCTTTCCACAACTGGCGATGAAGCGCGGCGGCACGGCGGATCTCGCCGCCTTTTCCGAGGCCGCCAAGGGCCAGCAATTGGATGCCGTCATCTTCTATGGCAGCAATCCAGTTTATACCGCGCCCGCGTCGCTGGGTCTCAGTGACGGCTTGGCCAACATCGGTTTCAAGGTGGCGATTGCCCAGTTCCCGGATGAAACGGCCATGGTCGCGGATCTGGTGTTGCCGGCGGCGTCCTATCTCGAAGACTGGGGCACCCAGGTGCCGGCTTTCCTTGGTGATTATGCCGCGATCCAGCTGCAGCAGCCGCTAATGGAAAAGCTGTATGCCGACACCCGCGGCTTCGGCGATATCGTGCTGGGCCTGCTCAAGCAACACAAGGCCGACGAGTTTGATAAGTTCGAGGATTACTACGGCTATCTGCGTAATGCCTTCGCTGCATTGCCGGCCTCCGTCAAGGGTGGTGTCGCCAGCGATGATGCCTTTTGGACCGGTGCCCTGCAGGCAGGTGTTGTAACGCTGCCTGCGGATGCAGTGACGCTGAAGTCCACCGTGATTGCCTTTGCCGATCCCAAGGCTGGCGATGATGCCGCCAATGGCCTGACCCTGATCCCGTCGCCACGCATGGGGCTGTGGGATGGTCGCCATGCCAATCTGCCCTGGTTACAGGAGGCGCCGGATCAGATCAGCAAGGTGGTGTGGGACAGCTGGGCGGAGATGCACCCGGAAACCGCAAAGAAAAACGGCATTTCCCAAGGCGATCTAATCAGCGTTAGCTCTGCCCATGGTGAGATCAAGACACGCGCCGTGCTGCTCAAGAGTGTGCACCGCGATGCCGTGGCGGTGCCGCTGGGCCAGGGCCATGAAGCCTATGGCCGTTACGCGGAAGGTATTGGCGCCAACCCGCTGAAGATTATTGATCCTGCACAGGACACCAAGACCGGTGAACTGGCCATGTACGCGACCAGGGTCAGTATCAAGCGGATTGCCGGCAGCGAACAATTCGGGCTGGTCAAGGCGGGTGGCAGTGACACTCAGGCCGGCCGCAAGCTGGTGGTGACGGTGCCGGTAGAGCAGCTACGACGTACGGAGGGGGCGTAATCATGTCACTTGATAATATTCTCAATAATTGGTCCGACTACCGTAAGGGTGCGGAAGAGGGCGGTTTTTACGATCCCGAGGGCAATCATCCCTACGAACATCGCTGGACCATGTCCATTAATCTGGATCTCTGTAATGGGTGTAACGCGTGCTCTACTGCCTGTTATGCCGAGAACAACCTGGCCTTCGTGGGCAAGGAGCGCTTCGAGAAAGGCCATGCCATGAACTGGATGCGTATCGAGCGTTACTGGGACGACCAGGAGAAAGACTACCCGGAGAAGGGCGCCAGCTTCCTGCCCATGATGTGCCAGCAGTGTGGCTCGGCAACCTGTGAGCCTGTATGCCCGGTGGCGGCGACCTATCATACGCCGGATGGCCTCAATGCGCAGGTCTACAACCGCTGTATCGGTTCGCGCTACTGTTCCAACAACTGCCCGTACCGCGTGCGTTATTTCAACTTCTATTCTTACTACGACGATGCCTGGCCAGAGCCCATGCAGCAACAGCTCAACCCGGATATTACCGTGCGTGACAAGGGTGTGATGGAGAAATGCACCTTCTGCGTGCAGCGCATTCGCAGCGCCAAGGACAAAGCAAAGATGGAAGATCGTGAGGTGCGTGACGGTGAGGCCATGCCGGCCTGTGCGCAGTCCTGCCCGACCTCGGCCATTGTTTTCGGCGACACCCTGGATGAGAACAGCGCCATCAGCAAACTGTGGAAGAAACACCAAGTCAAGCGCAACGTGGCACATCAGGACAAGGAAAATCCGGAAATGCGTGGCTATCGGATTTTTGAAGAGCTCAATGTGGACCCCTCCGTGATGTATCTGGAGCGGGTGCGTGAAGAAGTCTAAGCACTCATCGGGTCGCGAATGTGACGCACAACGTATGGTGAAACGACAATGATGGTGAATGAGAAAGACATCAACGAACAGATTGCCTGGGCGAAGATCAATACCGACGTCCTGCGCAGTATGGAGAACCCACGCAAGAGTTACTGGGTGGCAGTGGCGGTGTGTCTGGCAATGGTGGCCTGTGCGGTGCTGGCCGAGTATATCCAGTATACCGTTGGCATGGGTGTTTCCAATCTGAACAACCCGCACATGTGGGACTTGTATATCGCAACCTTTGTGTTCTGGATTGGTATGAGTCATTCGGGAACACTGTTGTCGGCGATTTTGCATTTGTTGCATGCCGACTGGCGAAAGCCCATCTACCGATTTGCGGAGGCGATGACGACATTCTCGCTGCTGACAGCGGGTCTGTTCCCCATCATCCATCTGGGCCGCGTGTGGAACATGTACTGGGTGCTACCCTATGTCAGTGATCGCGGTATTTGGCCCAACTTTCGTTCACCACTGGTGTGGGATGCCTTCGCGATTAGTACCTATCTGTCGGCCTCCATGCTGTTCCTGTTCATCGGCATGATTCCGGATCTGGCCATCTGCCGCGACAACACCACGGGCTGGCGCAAAAAGTTGTACACCGCGTTGTCCCTGGGCTGGGAAGGTAATGATCGCCAGTGGCGTAATTTCCGCAAGGTCTATCTGCTGATGGCCTGCTTCCTGATTCCGCTGGCGGTGTCGGTGCACTCCATTGTTTCGGCTGACTTTGCCATGTCCATCATGCCGGGCTGGCATATCACCAGCTTCCCACCCTACTTTGTGGCGGGCGCCCTGTATTCGGGTTGTGCGGCGATCATTACCCTGTTCATCATGCTGCGTTATTTCTTCCGCTTTGAGGAATACATGACACTGCCGATCATGGAGAAGACCGCCAAGCTGACCTTCGCCATTGCCATGGTGTGGACCTATCTAAACCTGATCGAATTTGCCTCGGTCTGGTACGGGCATGACGTGTATAACAAAGAGTTGCTGATCGCCAAGGCGACCGGCCCCTATGCCTGGGTATTTTGGTCCATGCTGTTCTTCGGCTCGGTGGTGCCATTCGCGCTGGCGATCCGCAAAATGCGCCGGCACATGCCGACTATGTTCGTGGTTTCGATCCTGCTCAATGTAGGTATGTTCTTCGAGCGTTGGATGATTGTGGCACCGACCCTGTCCCTGTCGCATGAGCCGTGGCAGTGGGATGTGATGTGGGGGAGTATTATTGAGTGGGCGCTGGTGTTCGGCAGTTTCGGCTGGTTCGGCCTGTTGTTCCTGGTTTTTGTCAAGGTGTTCCCGTGTGTCTCCATGTACGAAGTGAAGGAAATGGTCTTCCATCGCAGCATGAGCGCCGGTGAACGGGACGTGCTACGTATGACTGATCACGCCAAGCCTGCTAAACAAACCCCTGGTGTGGAGGGCGCATAAAATGAGTAAGCGACGCATTCTTGCTTTGTTCGGTGATTTTGCTGAGGCCCATGATGCTATTGCCGACATCCGTCGAAATGAAGTGCCGGGTGTAACAGTCGATGACATCACCATGAAGTCACCCATCGAGCACCCCGAGGTGGAGGAAGTTCTGGGGGATCGCCCGGTGCATGTTCAGAAATTTACCTTGTTTGGCGCCATTTTTGGTCTGGTATTCGGCTTCCTGTTTCTTGCCAGCGCCCAGGCGACTTTTCTGGTGCAGCCACAGGGTGGCAAGGCGGTAATTCCACTGCCAGCAAACTTTGTGCTGGTGTACGAAATGCTGATTTTCTTTGCTGTGTGGGCAACTTTTCTGTCATTCCTGTTTTTGTCGGGCTTGTTCAAAAAACGCAGCCGTCTCTACAGTGAAAAGGTCAGTTTGGATCAGGTCGGTCTGATGCTGGAAATTGATGACAGTATTGCCGAGCCCCTGAGGGATCTGTTTAAAAAGCACAAGGTGCTGGAGATTCGCGAAGAGGTCGTCCAATGAAGAAAATAAGCGTTATTATCACCGCCCTGATGGTGCCGGGCGTTGTCATGGCCTGGCCCTGGTCGACGGACATGATGAACCAGCCCAGCATCAAGCCACAGGAAGGTGTTATGACCCCTTTCCCTAGTCGTTCGGTTCCTGTAACGGGCATTCCGACTACGGTCGCGAATCGTGAAGAAACACGTAGCATGGCCAATCCGGTTGCCGTTTCCGAGGCATCAATCAAACAGGGGCGCAATCTGTACAAGATCTATTGTTCAGTTTGTCATGGCCGTACGGGCAAGGCGGATTCGCCTGTCAGTTCCAAGGTTGGCGCCATTGATCTGACAGATGCTTATGTACAGAACGATCTTTCTGAGGGCTGGCTTTGGGGTACGATCACCTTTGGTAGTTATGTGATGCCTTCCTATGGCGTGGTTACTGAGCAAGGCGGCTCCAATGACCTGTCGGTCGAAGAGCGTTGGCACGTGGTCAACTACATCAAGCATGCGCTGGTGAAGGATGCAGCGGCTGCCGCCGTTGCATCAAAATAGCGCGCGGAACCAACAGCCGGATAACGATAGGGGTAGCGGTTCATGGAAAATTTCGGAAGCTGGTCTGTATTGACCACCAACTTTATTGTTGTTTTGTATTTGGCACTGGCCGGCGTAACATTCGCCTCCATTCTTCATTTAACTAACGGTAAATGGCGATTCCAGGTGCGCTACTATGCCGTTTCGCTGGCGGCGTTGTTTCCGCTGGCCTTTGTACTGTTGCTGGTGTTGCTGGGCGGTGGGGAGCAAACTTTTCCCTGGCTGGCTCAGGCCCACGGTGGGCAGGGTGATGATGTGCATCTGAGCGGCTGGCTGGACTACTCATTTCTGGTAGTTCGCGAGATTCTGGGTTTTGTCATTGTCGCTGTGCTGTTTGGTCTGTTCATCAAGTATCAGCACCTGACTGCGGTGAGCGACGATCCCGTCGTACACCGCCGTTTTCGCAATATTGCGTTGCTGATCCCCTTCGCCTATGTGCTGTATGGCACCATGGTGGCCTGGGACTTTGAGATGACCCTGCTGCCCGGTTGGCACAGTGCTAGCTATGGCGTGTATCAGTTCGTCAGCATGTTCCAGGGGTTTCTGGCCTTCTTCGTGCTGATGCTGATCATGCTCAAGCGCTCCGGCAAGCTGACCAACGAGTACAAACCCTTCGTATTTAACTACATGGCCCAGCTGATCCTGGCCTTTACCATCCTCTGGGCATACTTCTATTTCACCCAGTACCTGATCATGTGGTACGGCCGCCTGCCGGAGGAGATGGACCGTTTCGACAACATGATGTTCTATGGTCTGGCACCGATCTGGTGGTTGTTCCTGGTGTTGAAGGCCTTTATTCCCTTCTTGACCTTCGCCACCTGGACGCCGAACCGACATAACCAGGCGGTGATCGGTTTTGTGGCGATCTGCATACTCGTTGGCACCTGGCTGGAGCGTTATACCTGGATCTCCGGTTCGGTTTCTCCGGAGTATTACCATATTCCCATGAGTTCGATTTTTGATATTGTGGTGACGGTGGTGATCTTTGCGGTGGGGTGGTTCTCTGTAAAGAAGGTGCTTAATCACTATGGATTAGTTCGAGCCTGAAGCCTATTTAACGGGCAAATACACAAAAAAGCCCCCTTATATTGGGGGCTTTTTTGTGTGTGAGTATTCAGCTCCCGCTCAGGTTTGAGCGGCTAGCATGTAAAATGCGTACCTATGCGCCATAATTAATTTATAATAATATTAATGTTTGCTGCGTGGAAGCCCGAGCATATTTGCAATGCTCCGATGCCAGCCGGTTATTTTTGGGTTAACATGTTGCGCGAAAATACCCTATCACTAAAGAGGTAGAGATGAGTTCGGATGAAATCGACTACGGTCGACGTCGCATGCTTATTGCTGCGACAACGGCCATGGGGGGAGTCGGTGCAGCTTATGTTGCTACTCCATTTATTCTTTCTATGCATCCTTCGGCCAGGGCCCAGGCCGCTGGCGCGCCTGTTGAGGTTGATGTCAGCAAGCTCGAGGTTGGCCAGTTGATGACCATCGAGTGGCGCGGGAAGCCCGTCTGGATCTTGCGGCGCGACGAAGAAATGCTGGAAAACGCGAGGAGCCTGGAACCGCTGTTGCGTGATCCGGATTCGGACGAGCTGACCCAGCAGCCGGCTTATGCGAAGAATGAGCATCGCTCCATCAATCCCGAATACATGGTGATGGTCGGCATCTGTACGCACTTGGGTTGTGCGCCGACGTTCCGTCCCGAAGTGGCCCCCCTCGATCTTGGTCCCGAGTGGAAGGGTGGTTTCTTCTGCCCCTGCCATGGTTCAAGTTACGACCTTTCCGGGCGCGTGTATGCGGGCGTGCCGGCACCGACGAATCTGGTTGTACCACCCTATCATTTCACTCTGAGCACCCGTTTGGTGATCGGTATCGATCCGGAGGCCGCGTAATGTCCAATCGTCTATCAGACCGCATGTTGTCCCTGCGCGACTGGGTGGATGCCCGCTTCCCCCTGATGCATTTGTGGGAAGACCATCTGACCAAGTACTATGCGCCGAAGAACCTGAACTTCTGGTACTACTTTGGCTCTCTTGCGATGCTGGTGCTGGTTATCCAGGTAGTTACCGGCGTCTTCCTGACCATGAATTACAAGCCCACCGCAGAGACGGCCTTCGCCTCCGTGGAATACATCATGCGTGATGTGAACTGGGGCTGGTTGATCCGTTATCTGCATTCCACGGGTGCCTCGTTTTTCTTCATTGTCGTCTATCTGCACATGTTCCGTGCCCTGTTATACGGCTCTTACCGGGGGCCGCGTGAGCTATTGTGGGTGATCGGCATGGGCCTGTTCGTGGTGCTCATGGCAGAGGCCTTCATGGGTTACCTGTTGCCCTGGGGGCAGATGTCCTTCTGGGGGGCGCAGGTCATCATCTCGCTGTTTGGCGCCATTCCTTACATTGGCGAGGATCTGGCTCTGTGGATTCGTGGAGACTATGTGGTTGCTGACGCCACGCTCAATCGTTTCTTCGCTTTCCATGTGATTGCCGCTCCATTGGTGCTTATCGGTCTGGTGGTGCTGCATATCGTTGCCCTGCACTCGGTGGGTTCCAACAATCCCGATGGCATCGAGATCAAGAAAAACAAAGGGCCCAATGGAGTGCCGGTGGATGGTATTCCCTTCCACCCCTACTACACCGTAAAGGATATGGTCGGCGTGGCCGGATTCCTCTTTGTTTTTGCGGCGGTGGTGTTCTATGCCCCTGAGATGGGCGGCTACTTCCTGGAGAAGGACAATTTTACCCCTGCGGATCCGCTGAAGACCCCGGAGCATATTGCTCCAGTCTGGTATTTCACCCCCTTCTACGCCATTTTGCGCGCGGTACCGGACAAGTTCATCGGTGTGCTTGCGATGGGGGCGGCCATTGTGGTGCTGTTCCTGTTGCCCTGGCTGGATCGCAGTCCAGTCAAGTCCATCCGCCAGCGTGGCATGGTCTTCAAGACCGCACTGACCATTTTTGTGGTGAGTTTCATCAGCTTGGCGTATCTAGGCACGGTGGCCGCGACGCCTATCGCGACGCTGTTTTCACGCATCTTTTCGGCACTGTATTTTGCCTTTTTCCTGCTCATGCCGATTTATTCCCGGTGGGATAAGACCAAGCCGGTTCCAGAGAGGGTGACATTCAAGTGAGATACCTAATTTTTGTTATTGCGTTATTAGGTTTGCCGCAAGCAGGGCTTGCAGCGGGTGGCGGCAACGTGAATCTGGACAAGGCCAATATTGACCTTGAAGACAGAGAGTCACTGCGTAACGGCGCCAAACTGTTTGTGGACTATTGCCTGAACTGTCATTCTGCGGCACTGATGCGGTACAGCCGTATCGGTCAGGATCTGGGCATGAGCGAAGAGGAGATGACGGTTGAGCTGCTGACGGCTGGCGGCAAAATCGGCGACACCATGGAGGTCGTCATGCAGCCGAAAGAGGCGGCACAGTGGTTTGGCACCGCGCCGCCGGATCTGTCCGTACTGATGCGTGTACGCGGTGCAGATTGGGTCTATACCTATCTTCGTGCTTTCTACCGTGATGAATCACGTCCCTGGGGCGTGAACAACTCGGTGTTCAAGGATGTGGCTATGCCGCATGCGCTGTGGGAGCTGCAAGGCTTGCAGGAAGCCGAGGTAGAGACGCATATCGACGAGGATGGTCATGAGCGCGAGGTCATCACGGGATTCAAGCTGGTCGAGCCGGGTTCCTTGAGTCCCGAGGCTTACGACAATGCCATGCGTGATCTGGTGAATTTCATGGCTTACCTGAGTGAGCCCAGCAAGTTGCAGCGCCTGGCGCTGGGCAAGTGGGTGCTGGGTTTCCTGTTTATCTTCCTGATTCTTGCCTATATGCTGAAGAAAGAATTCTGGAAAGATATTCACTGATTCTGTCGTCTTGATCCACCGACCCTGCGGGTCGGTGGGCCCCTTCTTTTGGCAGCAATGCCCGCTTGTCATCTCCTTATTATTCAACGCGTTATGGCTGTTTCCGTAAGATTCAGCGGATTTCAGGTATAATGGCCCGTTCATTTGATCGTTTCCAGTGCCTGGATGCATAGCCTTATACTTTTGGTTATGCGGCGGGATGAGTGTAATGCAGTGCAGGGAGAAAACAGTAATGGCAGTTGTGGCCAATAGAAAGTCGGTAATGTCACTTTTTACCGGGGCATCGGATGTTCACAGTCATCGCGTGCGCATTGTGCTCGCGGAAAAGGGCATCAACTTTGACTCGGTCGATGTCGATTCTGCCAGCCCTCCTGAGGATCTCATGGAGCTGAACCCCTACGGCACCGTGCCCACCCTGGTTGACCGTGACCTTGTGCTGTATGACTCGCAGGTGATCATGGAATATCTGGATGAGCGTTTTCCGCATCCGCCATTGATGCCGGTCGACCCGGTTTCCCGTGCCCAGAGCCGTATGACCCTGCGCCGCATCCAGTGTGACTGGGACAGCCTGCTGGGCAAGGTTGTCGGCAGCGGCAAAGAGAGGACCAAGGCCGTCAAAGAGCTGCGCGAAAGCATGACGGTGGTTGCCCCTATCTTTGAGCAAAAGCCTTATTTCCTGAGCGATGATCTATCACTGTTGGACTGCGCGGTGGCGCCGATCCTGTGGCGTCTGCCTGAATACGGCATCGAGCTGCCGCCCGCCGCCAAGCCGATGCTGGAATATGCCCAGCGCCTGTTTGATATGGAATCCTTCCAGGCCAGTCTGACCGAAAGCGAGCGGGAAATCCGCGAAGGCTGACCGGGGATTTCTACGGATATACTTTCATGTCGGAAATGACATCCAGCAGGCCTTATCTCCTGCGCGCCATTTATGAATGGATCGTGGACAACGGTCTGACGCCCTACCTGCTGGTCAATGCCGACTATCCGGATGTGCAGGTTCCCGTCGAGCACATCAATAATGGCAAGATTATTCTCAACGTGGCGCCGGAGGCGGTGCAGTCGCTTGATCTGGGTACCGCGGACGTGAGTTTCAATGCCCGTTTTGGTGGCCGCCCGATGAATCTTTTTTTCCCCGTGGCTGCCGTGCTGGCCATCTATGCCCGTGAAAATGGTCGTGGCATGGTGTTCAGCGATAGCGACGATAACCCGCCGCCCGGCTCACCGGAACCAGACAAGGGCGATAAGCCTGCAAAGGGCAAACCGGCGCAGCCGGCCCTGCGGGTCGTCAAGTAAGCTCGTCGTTCGCGGTCATGATCGAGGTCATCCGGGCCGATATTACCACCCTCGCCGTTGACGCCATCGTCAATGCCGCTAATGACAGCTTGCTGGGCGGTGGCGGTGTGGATGGGGCGATTCATCGTGTGGCGGGGCCGGAGCTGCAGGCGGCCTGCCGCCCCTTGGGCGGCTGTCCCACTGGTGAGGCGCGGATTACCCCCGGCTTTTGTTTACCATCCAGCTGGGTGATCCATACCGTCGGCCCCGTGTGGCACGGTGGCGCCCGTCACGAGGCCGAACGGCTTGCCGCCTGCTACCGGAACAGTTTCGAGCTGGCCCTGCAGCATGGGCTGCGCAGTATCGCTTTTCCGGCCATCAGTACGGGGGTCTACGGTTACCCCAAGCGCAAGGCGGCAACCATCGCCATGGCCGCGATGCGCGAGTATGCGCCACGTTTTGCGCGCATCATCGCCTGTTGCCACAGTGCGGAAGACCTGCAGATCTACCGTGAATTGTTGGCTTCCGATTGAGCTTGTACTTTGCGCACCGGCAACAGAAGGCCCAGCAATCCGCCCAGGGCACCATAGAGATGCGCATCCACGATCACCGTGCCACCGGCACTGGCCTCGGAGCCGGGCAGTGGCCCCGCCAGCTGCTCCCAGCCTAGCTTGAGTGCCACCGCGCCCAGCAGCAGCCAGGTGCCGCGGTGGCCGCGTCGGATATCGGCGAT
>CAZTPE010000040.1:0-13658 GCA_964614545.1 uncultured Ectothiorhodospiraceae bacterium | reverse complement strand
GGTAAAAAATGGGACTCATTCTAATGTTACAAAATGAGTGACGACCTACACTAGTTTCGCGGCCCGAAGATATCGCTGCCAATGCGCACAAGAGTGGCGCCTTCGGCGATGGCAGCCTCCAGATCGCCGGACATGCCCATGGACAGAGTGTCCAGCGCAAGGCCATCCGCGTTGAGTGCATCGAATGCCTCGCGCAGGTGGCGAAAAGCGGCACGCTGACGTTCAAAATCACTTTCCCGGGCCGGGATCGCCATCAGTCCGCGCAGGTGCAGGCCAGGTAGCCCGGCAACGCAGGCCGCCAGCGCCGGCAACTGGTCGAGGACAATACCCGACTTCGTTGCCTCGCCGCTGATGTTGACCTGCAGGCAGACATTCAGTGGCGGCAATGAGTCTGGGCGTTGGGCGCTGAGACGCCGGGCGATCTTTTCACGGTCCACGCTGTGTACCCAATCGAAATGTTGGGCGATGGGCTGAGTCTTGTTGGACTGGATGGGGCCGATGAAGTGCCATTCCAGCCCCAGCACGGCAAGTTCCCTCTGCTTACCCAGCGCCTCCTGCAGGTAACTTTCACCGAAGGCACGATAGCCGGCACCGGTCAGCTGCTCAATGTCGGCAACAGGGCGGGTCTTGCTCACGGGCAGCAACTTCACGGAGCCCGGTGAACGTTCAAAGCGCATTTCAGCCTCGTGGATACGTCGCTCGACCTGGGCAAGGCGTTGCTTGAGTAATTGGTGGGTGGTCACAGAACGGATTTTCGGCATGGTCAACAGGTCATAATATGCGTTATGTTTAGTGCCCGAACGGGTGGTGTCGCATAAAGGATTCTACCGCATAGGTCGTTATACTCGGGCAATACAACGCCGTTTAAATTTTCCAGGATCCTCATAAGATCACACAAACGCAGGAACCCATGCATGGATATCTCTGAACTGCTTGCCTTCAGCGTCAAGAACAACGCGTCGGATTTGCACCTCTCCGCAGGCGAGCCACCGATGATCCGCGTCGATGGCGAGATTCGTCGCATCAATGTGCCGCACATGGATCACAAGATGGTGCACGCACTGATCTACGACATCATGAACGACAAGCAGCGCAAGGATTATGAGGAATTTCTTGAGACCGACTTCTCCTTCGAGATCCCCGACCTGGCACGCTTTCGCGTCAATGCCTTCAATCACCAGCGTGGCGCCGGCGCGGTGTTTCGTACCATTCCCAGCACCATCCTCAACTTTGAACAACTGGGTTGCCCGCAGATCTTCGAGTCCATCTCGGAGACGCCGCGTGGCCTGGTGCTGGTGACCGGGCCGACGGGATCGGGCAAATCCACCACCCTGGCGGCGATGATCGATTACAAGAACGACACCGACCATGGCCATATCCTCACCATCGAGGATCCCATCGAATTCGTACACAAGTCGAAGAAGTCGCTGATCAACCAGCGCGAAGTACATCGCCACACCCTGGGCTTCAACGAGGCCCTGCGCTCGGCCCTGCGAGAAGATCCAGACGTGATCCTGGTGGGCGAGATGCGCGACCCGGAGACCATCCGCCTGGCACTGACCGCAGCGGAAACCGGCCACCTGGTGTTCGGCACCCTGCACACCAGCTCCGCGGCCAAGACCATCGACCGTATCATCGACGTGTTCCCGGCGGCGGAAAAAGAAATGGTGCGCTCAATGCTGTCCGAATCACTACGTGCGGTTATCTCCCAGACCCTGTTGAAAAAGGTCGGTGGCGGGCGTGTCGCGGCGCATGAAATCATGTTGGGCACGCCGGCGATCCGCAATCTCATCCGCGAGGCCAAGGTGGCGCAGATGTATTCGTCCATCCAGACCGGTCAGGGCCTCGGCATGCAAACCCTGGATCAAAACCTGCAAGCACTGCTGCAGAAGGGTATCATTACCAAACAGGAAGCCGCTCACAAGGCGGCCCACAAGGACGCCTTCTTATAGGCTAAAAAAACAACAGACGCTGGACAGCTGATGGCAACGAAGAACTTCGATATTCTCCGGGATTTTACTTCACTGCTGAAAATGATGGTGCGCAAGGATGCATCAGACCTGTTCGTCACCGCCGGCGTGCCGCCCAGCCTGAAGATCAACGGCAGTATTGCTCCCATCTCGGACGTACCACTGAATGCGGATCAGGTGCGCAAGCTCGCCTATTCCATCATGAGCGAGCCCCAGCGTGCGGAGTTTGATCGCACGCAGGAATGCAATTTCGCCATCGCCCCGCCGGATACCGGGCGCTTCCGCGCCAACGTCTTCCAGCAGAAGAACCATGCCGGCATCGTCCTGCGCCGCATCAAGACCGATATCCCGACCTTTGCCGAACTGGGTATTCCGCAAGTGCTGGCAGACCTGTCCATGACCAAGCGCGGCCTGGTGATCATCGTCGGCGCCACCGGTACCGGCAAGTCCAGCACCCTGGCATCGATGATCGGTTACCGCAACCGCAACAGCCATGGCCACATCATCACCGTCGAAGACCCCATCGAATACGTGCACGAACACGACGGCTGCATCATTACCCAACGGGAAGTCGGTGTCGACACAGAGAGCTTCGAGGCGGCGCTGCGCAATACCCTGCGTCAGGCACCGGACGTTATCCTTATCGGTGAGGTGCGCACCCGCGAGACCATGGAGCACGCCATCGCCTTTGCCGAGACCGGCCATCTCTGCGTCACCACCCTGCATGCCAACAATGCCAATCAGGCCCTGGATCGCATTCTCAGCTTTTTCCCCAAGGACCGGCGCGACCAGGTTCTGCTGGACCTCTCGCTCAACCTGCGCGCCATCGTCGCCCAGCAGCTCATTCCCACGCCCGACCAGCAGGGCCGCTGTGTCGCCGTCGAGATACTGATGAATACACCGCTGGTGGCGCAACTGATCCGCGACGGCAACGTGACCACCCTGAAGGATGTCATGAGCAAGTCCAACCAGCAGGGCATGAACACCTTCGATCAGGCCCTGTACGAACTCTATAAGGCTCGTCAGATTACTTATGAAGCAGCCCTGCATCATGCCGACTCGGCCAACGAACTGCGCCTGATGATCAAGCTGGGGCAGAAGGCCGGGCTGCAGAAGATGGAGGCATCGCTAAATGGCGTTACACTGGTGAACATCGACGAGACTTGAGCTGTTTGCATCGGCTACCCGCCCAGCATGCAAATCATCGCCACGAAACCGGCTGAATCACTTTCCCCTTTCAATTCGCCAGACCCGCGCCACCCGACTTAATCGGTGGATACAAATTTTTGTTTGGTCGGCAGAGGGTATCGAATGGCATCCTTAATCAATGCGGAAAAACAGCCAGACTAAGGACTAAGGAGACTGAAATGTCATGCTCCCATGTAAAGACCTGTGAACTTTTCGTGCAATTTGCCATGAACCCGGCGCTGGATCTGTGGAAACAGCATTACTGCAATAAGAGCTACATCGGCTGTGCCCGCTTCAAGATGTCCAGCACGGGGCAAGCAGTGCCGCTGACCCTGTTACCCAATGGCAAAATGGTGCACGCACACCGCTCCAGTGAAGAGGTGGCGGCTACCACTCTGTTCAATGCCGTGCTCAAAAGTCGCACACACATGATCAGCGTACTCATAAGGGCTGGCGTGGATCCCGATGTCCGCAACATCGAAGGAAGGACACCGCTGATGACGGCGGCAGAATTGGGAGCCGCGGAAATCGCCCGCCTGCTGATTGAAAATGGTGCCGATCCCAACATAGTGGATGAAACAGGTGAAACGGCCTATGAGATTGCCATGCGCAAGGGACATCGGCACATGGCAAACATCTTACGTCCCTGATTGGAGTAGACAGATATGGATTACTGGTCGTGGTGGCTGAGTGCGCTGGCGTTGTCGGGCCTGACCCTGGGGTTCTGGTGGGTATTGAAGCGGCCGTTGGGCGTTTCCGGGAGCTGGGCCCGCGTCGTGATGCACAACAACGACAAGCTGATCAATCAGGCCGAAGCCCCTTTTCGCAACAACCCACAGCTGCTCAAGGATGCCCTGATGCGGGCAACCATCGAGGAGTTTGGCGAAAACGCCGTGCAAGAGGTCATTGCCCGACGCGCCGGCCTGGCGGACAAGGAGTCGCCGATCATCATCGATGGAAGCCTGCCGGCGCGAACTCCGTGGACGGCCCACCTGACATTCCTGCTCATGCTGGTCGTGGGTGGCTTGGTGTCGGCGTTGCTCAATGGGCAGCTGCAACTGCAGTTTAATTTTGGCGCGACGTACAGTCAGTTGTTCGGCACAGGCATAGCGGCATGGATCACGCTGTTTGTCGGCGGCGCCCTGGTGGGCTTCGGTACTCAGCTGGCCGGTGGCTGCACCTCGGGCCACGCCCTGAGCGGGACGCCCCGCCTGGTGCCGGCAAGCCTGCTTGCCACAGCGGTGTTCTTCACTTCGGCGGTGGTGATTTCCATCCTCATTCGTACTGCGGCGGGGACAGTCTGATGGACTCTTCACTCAGGGAACATTTCAGCTATGGCGCGTTTGGCTTGCTGATGGGCATCGTCCTCAGCTACACCGGATTTACCAGCTTTGATGAAGTACACAACATGTTCACACTGGCCGATTTCCGTTTGCTGGCCGCCTTTGCAGCATCCATCGGTGTGTCCATGATCGGCTTTCTGATCATTGCCCGAGGTAAATCCATTGCCAAAAAATCATTCAACAAGGGGACGATACCGGGCAGTGTTCTTTTCGGCGCTGGCTGGGCATTGACGGGGGCCTGCCCCAGCATCGCCCTGGTTCAGCTGGGTGAGGGAAAACTGGCCGCGGTGTTTTCCCTGTTCGGCATCCTGTTCGGTGTATGGGCCTATCGTCGTCTGGCCTCGGGCCAACTGCAGCTGGATACGGGGATCTGCGGGGAAGAGTGAGCGGCGCGCGGGCTTGCGCCGTCAATCGACATAGGGACCGTGCTGGTAGATGGGCTCGCCGTGCGGGCATCCAAGGCACAGCATGAGCCGGCAACCGACCGCTGATTCCACCACCATGCGCGGCGCACCGGTGACGAAACAGGCACTGCCGGTATCAATATCCTGGCCGGAAACCCGCGCCTGCCCTTGCAGCAGATAGGCCAGGCCGGTGAAACCTTCGGGCAGTATTTCCTCAAAGTGACCACCTGCCTCCAACTGCAATTCGCTATAGCGGACGTTACTCAGCAGTTGCAGCGGTGAGCCCTCACCGACGATGGTTTTCTTCCAGCCCATCTCAAAATGCTCGACGGGAAAGGCATCGGCATCCACCTGTTGATAAGCCGGGGCGACGTCCTTCAGCCGCCCTGGCAGGTTGATCCACAACTGGATACCCGTGTTGTCGCCACTGCCGCCGGGCATTTCCGAATGCACGATACCCCGCCCGGCGGTAAAGCGCTGCGCCCCGCCGGCGGTGACCGTGGACTGATTGCCGAGGTTGTCCGTGTGCCGCATGCTACCTTCCAGCATGTAGGAGATGGCCTCGAAGCCGCGGTGCGGATGGTCGGGAAAACCCGTGTCGGGGGCCACACTGAAGTGATCCCAGAGCACGAAGGGATCAAGATTGCGCAGCCCCGGCACGGGGAACAGGCGCTTCACCGTGACGCCCGCCCCCTCCCGGATTTCCACCGCCGCATGGCTGATAGTCTTGCCGTTCATGTGTTACCTAGGTGTTATGCGAACCGTCACAATAGATACCGTTTTTGCTCTTTCCGCAGCCGCAGATGTAGACCGTCTCGTCCTTTTCTGCCTTGTGCTCCACCGGCCCGCTGGCGCCGGGAATGTCATTGTGCGCACCATCGCAGAAGGGCGGAGTGGCGGTGTGGTTGCAGGTGCAGACCCAGGCGCTTTCCCCGGCCTTCACGTCGATGGCATAGGGTGCGTTCTTGTCATTCATGCTCATGCTGCGTTTCTCCCTTTGTTATTGGTTGGTTTTGCAGATGCTGCCGCCCATGCGGGGCGTCGAGTTCCAGCTCAGGGCCCAGCGGCACGATGCGCGCCGGGTTGATACTGGTGTGACTGTAGTAATAGTGCCGCTTAATGTGCGGGAAATTGACCGTTTCGGCAATACCCGGCTGCTGATACAGCTCTCGCAGGTAGCCGGACAGATTGGGGTAATCGGCAATACGCCGCCGGTTGCACTTGAAGTGGCCGACGTAGACGGCATCGAAGCGCACCAGAGTGGTGAACAGCCGCCAGTCGGCCTCGGTGATCTGCGCACCGACCAAATAGCGTTGACCGGCGAGGCGTTGTTCCAGTTCATCCAGCGCATCGAACAGACGCCGGAAGGCCCGCTCGTAGGCCACCTGGGTGGCGGCAAAGCCGGTGCGGTAGACGCCGTTGTTGATGTTGCCATAGACGAAGGCGTTGACCTCGTCGATCTCCTTGCGCAGGGCCGCCGGGTAGTAGTCGGGACCACCGGCGTCACAGCCGTCGAAGGCGCTGTTGAACATGCGGATGATCTCCGAGGACTCGTTGTTGACGATGGTCTGTCGCTGCTTGTCCCACAGCACCGGCACAGTGACGATGCCGGTGTAGTCGGCCTCGGCCCGGGTGTAGACCTGGTGCATGAAGTCGAAACCATTGGCGCCGTCATCGCTGGTGCCCTTGAAAGGCTCACCACCGGCGCTGGCGAACTTCCAGCCCGCATCGCCCATGTCCGGGTGCACCACCGACAGGAAAACCATGTCCTCCAGCCCCTTCAGCCTGCGAAAGATCAGGGTGCGGTGGGCCCAGGGGCAGGCGTAGGAAATGTACAGGTGATAACGCCCGGGCTCGGCCTTGAAGCCACCCTCGCCACTGGGGCCGGCGCTGCCGTCCGCGGTGACCCAGTGGCGGAACTGCGAGTCCTGGCGAATGAATTCACCGTCTTCCCGCTCGGACTCCAGCCAGTCGTTCCTGAGGGCGCCGTCGATCAGCAGACTCATGCGCTGGCCTCCCGTGCCGGGTGGCTGCCACTGCCTTGCGCCCGCCGGGCATCGAGACTCAGCGCACCGGCACCGCTGGCGGACAGTACCAGCAGGCCACCGGCGAGGGCGATATTCTTGGTGAACAGCAGCATCTGCATCTGATCGCCCAGATCGGCGTGAAAGATGGCCGCCGCAACCACGCTGAAGGCTGCCAGCGCCGCGGCCGCCCAGCGCACCTGCCAGCCGAGGATGAGGGCCAGCGCACCGCCGATCTCCAGCACAATGACCGCAGGCAGCAAGGCCGGCGAGACGCCCATAGCCTCCATGTAAGCAGCGGTGGCCGTGTAACCGGCAAGCTTGCTGATGCCGGCAAGCAGGAAGATCTGCGCCAGCAGCAGGCGCCCGGCCAGGTTGAGTTTCTGTTGCATCGGTCTTCTCCTTGTTTGTTTGCGTGGGCCTTATTATGGTTCGTATCAATGAATATAAAAGCGCATATATTCGCTAGTAATCATCGATTATTTCGATATGATTGAGCCATGAACCCCACCCGAGTCACCCTGGATCAATGGCGCGCCCTGCAGGCCGTGGTCGATTGCGGCGGTTATGCGCAGGCCGCGGAGCGCCTGCACCGCAGCCAGTCCTCGGTCAGTCATGCCGTGGCGCGGCTGCAGCAACAGCTGGGCGTGCGCCTGCTGCGCGTGGAGGGCCGCAAGGCGCACCTGACCGAGGTGGGCCGCGTCCTCCTGCAACAGGCGCGGCAGCTGCTCGACGATGCGGTGCGCCTGGAATCACAGGCCAGGCAGCTCGAACAGGGCTGGGAAGTGGAGCTTCGGCTGGTGGTGGATACGGCCTTTCCCACCGCCCTGCTGATGCAGGTTCTGCAACGCTTCATGCCACTGAGCCGGGGCACCCGGGTGCAGTTGGAGGAGATGGTGCTGTCCGGCGTGGACGAGGCCCTGCAGGCGGGCGAGGCAGACATCGCCATCGGCAGCCAGGCGCCTCCGGGCTTTCTCGGCGACCCGCTGCTGCGGGTGAAATTCATCGCCGTGGCGCATCCGGCGCACCCCCTGCATGCCCTGGGACGGCCGCTGAGCATGACCGACCTGCGCCGCGAAACCCAGGTGGTGGCGCGCGACTCCGGCACCGCCCACAAGCGCGACGCCGGCTGGCTGGGGGCCGAGCAGCGCTGGACCGTGAGCAGCCTGGAGACGGCCCTGTCGGCCGTCTGCCACGGCCTGGGCTTCGCCTGGCTGCCCGATCACCTGATCGCCCCGGCGCTGGCCGACGGCCGTCTCAAGCCCCTGCCCCTGCGCGAGGGACAGCACTATTACGCCTCCCTGTGCCTGATCGTCGCCTGCCCTGACCGGCCCGGCCCGGCAGCGCGGGAGCTGCTGCGCATCCTGCGTAAAACGGCGGCCGCCTGGCCCTCGGCCGGCTGACGTATCCCTGCTTTCTCTCTTCCCCCCCCCGCTATATTAGCAGCCACTTAAGTACCTGAGCATACATTGGGGTTACCCCCAGCTTGGGCTATCATGGCTGGCCCGTCGAGGGCAGGCCGAGTTCGGCCGTGACGGACCAATAAGACGAATAAGAGGGATCAACATGATGACAAAAAAACACCTCCTGCTGGCGGCGCTGCTGATTGCCGGCTGTTTTTTCAGCGCCTCGGCCCTGGCCGTGGTTGGCCAGGAAGCACCGCCGGCGGCGGCCTATGACGGCATCCTGGTGAAGTTCAAGCCAGGCGTCAGCCAGACCCGCATCAACCGCGCCTTCAGCGCCGCCGGCTGCCGGCAGAACCGCGGCTTTCGCCCACGTCTGATACGCGGCCTGACCCGCGCCCAGATCAGCCGCGGCAGCTCCATATCCGCCACCCTGCGCCGCCTGCGCAACAACCGCGACGTGGAATTCGCCGAACCCAACTACCTGCTGAGCGCCTATGCCCAGCCCAATGACCCGCAATTCGACATCCTCTGGGCGATGCACAACATCGGCCAGACCGGCGGCGTACGCGATGCCGACATCGACGCCCTGGAGGCCTGGAACTTGCAGGTGGGCGGCGACGTGATCATCGCCGTGGTGGACTCAGGCGTGGACTACAACCACCCCGACCTGGCCGCCAACATCTGGAACAACGGCGCGGAAATCCCCAACAACGGCCGCGACGACGACGGCAACGGTTACGTGGACGACACCCGCGGCTGGGATTTCGCCAACAATGACAACAACCCCATGGATGACAACAACCACGGCACCCACGTCGCCGGCACCATTGCCGCCAGCGGCAACAACGGCCAAGGCGTGGTGGGCGTAAACTGGTCGGCACGCATCATGCCGCTGAAATTCCTTACCCGCACCGGCGCCGGCACCAGCGCCGACGCCATCGCCGCCATCGACTATGCGGTGGCCAACGGCGCCCGCGTGATCAACGCCAGCTGGGGCGGCGGGCCCTACAGCTCGGCCATGTTCAGCGCCCTCAGCGCTGCCAACGACGCCGGCGTGCTGTTCGTCGCCGCCGCCGGCAACGACGGCCGCAACAACGACAACACGCCCAGCTATCCGGCCGACTACGATCTGCCCAACGTGATCTCCGTAGCCGCCACCGACGACGCCGATACCCTCGCCGGCTTCTCCAATTTCGGCGCCAACAGCGTCGATCTGGGCGCCCCCGGCGTGAACATCCTCAGCACCACGCTCGGCAGCGGCTACGCCAGCTTCAGCGGCACCTCCATGGCCTCACCGCACGTGGCCGGCGTCGCCGCCCTGGTGGTGGCCGCCGATCCGGGCATCAGCATCGCCGCCCTTCGCGCCGCCCTGCTCGACGGCACCGACGCGGTGGCCGATCTGACCGGACGCACCGTCAGCGGCGGCCGCCTCAATGCCTTCAAAGCCCTCGGCGGCAGCACCGCGCCGCCGCCCGCGCCGGTGGTCGGCGTGAGCCCGGCCAGCGCCAGCGTGGTGGTGGGCGACAGCGTGCAATTCACCGCCAGCGGCGGCAGCTCACCCTATGTCTGGACGGTGACCGACGCCGCCATCGGCAGCATCAGCGCCAACGGCACCTTCACCGCCTTCACCGTCGGCGTCACCCAGCTGACCGCCACTGACGCCAACGGCGTGCAGAGCCCGCCCGCCACGGTGACCGTCAATGACACCGCCGCGGTCACCATCACGCCCAATACGGCCAGCGTCGGCGTGGGGCAGACCGTGACCTTCGCCGCCAGCGGTGGCAGCGCCCCCTACAGCTGGCGCAGCAACGACCCGACCATCGCCAGCATCAACGCCATCACCGGCATGCTCACCGGCCTGGCGCCGGGCACCACCACCGTGTCCGTAACCGACAACGGCAACCGCACCGTGACCTCCGGCCCGATCACCGTCACCGACATCAGCGTCAGCCCGTCGACGGCGACCCTCGAGGTGGGCGACAGCCTGCAATTCAGCGCCAGCGGCGGCAGCGCCCCCTACAGCTGGAACAGCAGCAACCCCGGTGTCGCCAGCGTCGATGCCAACGGCCGCCTTACCGCGTTGCGCACCGGCAGCACGGTGGTCACCGCCACCGACGCCAACGGCCGGCAGGGCTCCACGGCCACCATCACGGTGAACGAAGCGCCGGTGAGCATCGCGGTGTCGCCCTCCAGCGGCAGCGTCACTGTGGGCTCTACGCTGCGCTTCAGCGCCAGCGGTGGCCGCGCGCCCTATACCTGGAGCGTCAGCAACGGTTCCGTGGCCAGCATCGACGCCAATGGCCTGCTAGCCGGTCTGGCGGCGGGTTCGGTGGTGGTGACGGCGAGTGATGCCGATGGTGTGACGGGAAGCAGCGGCAGCATCACCGTCAACAGCGCCGCCACCGGCGGCGGGCGACACGGCCGTGGTGGCCGCGGCGGCGGACGTCGTGGCGGCATGATGGGTGGTCGTGGTGGCATGGGTGGCTGGTGGCGCTAGCCTCCCAACCACAGTGGCAATAACGCAGGGGGCTCATTGAGCCCCCTGTTTTTTTGCGCGGGAAAAAGTAAAGCGGAAGTCAGTGCTGCCCCGTTAACAATGTATCTGTCATTCCGGGGTTGCCCGAATTCATCTCCCAAACACCCTCTATCAAGCGGCTTCCCCCGCAAACCGGGCGTTTGAAATACGGCGAGAATCCGCCAATGGGGCAGTCATAATCAGAAGCGGTGGTGACGCCCGGGCCGTGAACGCTGCGCGGGAATGGGCGCAGGCCGTCGTTCGTGCGACTTGCTCAGGTGCAGGGCGCCGACGGCACCGACAATACCGCCGATAACGAAGGCCATGAGGATGGATTCGATCATAATATTGAGCATGTTCCGGTCTCCTTGCGGTTTGCCCCCGGTTGTTTCCCCTGTAACGACGGCAGGGTGGGGAAGTTTAGCCGCGGAGCCCGCCGCTGCGGGTTCATTTCTCCATCAGCGCATCCAGTTCGCCATCCATGTGCAGCTCCGTAAGTTCGCTGAAACCGCCGATCCATTTACCATCAATGGTGATCTGCGGCACCGTGCGGGCATGGTTGCTGATCTCCAGCATCTCCTTCAGTGCCTCGCGATCCTCGTCGATGCGGGCCTCGTCGTAGGGAATATGCCACTTGACGAGCAACAGCTTGACCTTGTCGCAGATGGGGCAGGTGGCGGTGGAGTAGACTTTGATGCGTGCCATGGGAAAACCTTTGGGTTATGAATGAATATTGCGGCTGAATGTATTGCCGATGCTGCCGATAGGATAAGGGGATGCGGCGTTTGCGTACATCCTCCCGGCGGGATACAGCCCATCACGGGAACCCTTTTCGCCGCCCCGGTGCCTCCGGGACAGTCATGAAATGTGATTCATACCACTGCACCAGCGCCACACAGGGTCTACGCTTCAAGGTTGAGCGATGCAACGGGAAAACAGATGGAAATCAGGACAGACCGATGATGAAACGTGAAGTGCTTGAGAAGAAACTGACGCAACTGAAGGCCAAGCAACAGTTGATGGAGAAGGCCTGGAAGGAAGCCGGCAACCGCGAACTGATCCAGTTTTTTGTCGACATCATGCCGCGCACCCTGGACGCGGAGCGTTGCAGCATCTTCATCCTCGACCCGGTGGACGAAAAGGCCTGGCTGCAGTGCGGCACCGGCATGAGCGAAAAACAGCTGCAGGTGCCCACCAAGAACTCCATCGTCGGCCGTGTCATCTCCAGCGGCGAACACGTGGTGGAGACCGACCTGCAGGAGCAGGTGGGTGTACATGATGTGGTGGCGGTAAAGACCGGCTTCATCACCCGTAACGCCCTGTGCGTACCGGTGCACGGCGTAACCACGAAAAAGGTCGTCGGCGCCATCCAGGTACTAAACAAAAACAACGGCATGTTCGACAACGAAGACCGCAAGACCCTCGAACGCCTGGCCTTTCATCTGGAAATGAACATCGAGAACATCTACCTGCGCCAGGAGCTGGCGAAGATCTCACTGGAAATGGGCAAAAAGATCCGGCTGCTGGAGAAAAAGCTGGGGATCAAGTAAGCACACCGTGAGTCTGTGCACTGGGTAGGAGCGGGCCATGCCCGCGATGAGTTCTGACCTGATGGGAGAGCATTAACCTGTAGGAGCGACTTTAGCCGCGAAGAAAGCCGGAATACCATTCGCGGCTAAAGCCGCTCCTACAATTCTTCTTCTTTTGCATACTTGATTGCAAGAGCTGACCCGGAATCTCACCCGCTCGCAATTGGCGATCCATTTCGAGGGACGGATAGGGAAACATCTGGATTTGTGAATTCTGTTGACACAGAATTTTGAACACCCACGTAGGAGCGGGCCATGCCCGCGATGACTGGTCGATATGCGCCAAGTTACAGTTCTCTAGCAGAAACCGTGGTCTGTCCCCTATTATTATTGTGGTCTGTCCCCTATTATTGTCCTATTATTGAAAACCCCATATATCTGTGCTTGCGGTATTCTGTCCGCCACATCTCATGCCGCGTCACAAGTTCTCCTGTTGCATTAACGTCCGCGGTGAGGGCTGGCCTGGAGCGAAGCGGTGCGGAAGGCCAGCCCCACTCAACCGCGCTTGTTAGTTGCTGTTTAATGGGTTTTTAAATGTTAGTGCCAGCTCAATTGCCAGCTGTAAGTAGCGCCTTGTTTGCTGCTTATTCGGTACAAACTGAGGAGCATGTGCAGCCTCGTTGCGCAACCTCCTTAAATCCTCAAAAAGAGGCAATACGGTTTTTGCATACCTACCAGTGTTAATTAATTCAATTACCGCTTTTCGTGGCATTATTCTTCTGCCATGACCCAATCCCTGATTTTCGATAGCCTCTGCTAATGAGGTTTCGACTTCAATCCATGCTTCGAGTAGAGCAGCCCTTGGCGATTCATCTGCAATTCGTAGTAGTTGCTCATATTTCTCATCATATGGGCTTGGATATACGGGCTCTTCATCAATTACTGAAACCGCCCTTTCTTTTGGAATTGCCACCTTTGCTTGTGCCTCAGCAGTAGCAAGTTCTTTTTCAAATTTAGCTTCAAGATCTTTATATTTTAACTCGCTTACTCTACCTAAAAGATTTCTGATTTCACTGCGAAATATATAGCCTAACCAAATAACTGCAGTTGGCCATGCAAGTGCATCAATTAATTTTACAAAGCTATCCATGTTTATAGGCAACTAACAGCACAATCGACTGAATACGGACTATTTCAATAGTGCCGACTCCGTCTATCGTGCGAATGGTCGATTCGACCTATCATGAACCGGTGTTTTCCAGGTTCGTGCTTTCTTGCC
>CAZTPE010000039.1:0-13679 GCA_964614545.1 uncultured Ectothiorhodospiraceae bacterium | reverse complement strand
GGCACATCGGCCACCTTGTAGCTGCCGGCCGGCGGTATCTGGCTGGCGGCGGGCACGCCCTTGCGCGTGGGGTACTCCATGTTCATCTCGGCGAACATCTTCTGCCCCGCCTCTGAGACCAGGAAGGCCACCAGCTTCTCGGCCTGCGCGCGTTTCTTGCTGTGCCTGCTGATGGCCACGCCAGCGACATTCCAGGCCACGCCGATGTCCTTAGGGCCCTGATCCGGCAGCACGATCTTGATGGGCGCGTGCGGGGACTTAGCGAGATGGCGGTAGATGTAATAGTGGTTCACCAGCCCCACCTGTTTCTTGCCCCGGGCCACTGCCTTGACGATCTTGCTGTGTTTGTTGAAGACCTTGCCCTCGGCGTTGGCCTTGATGCCCTCGAGCCACTGGCGGGTCTTTTCCTTGCCAGCGGCAAGCATATAAACGGTGACCCCGGCGATATAGCTACCGTTGCTGGAATTGGTGATGCCCAGCTTGCCCTTTAGCGCCGGGTCGGCAAGGTCGAACACGGAGTCCAGCTTGTTCGCCCATTCACCCTCGGTGTTGACCACCAGTACGCGGGCGCGGGCCGAGAGGCCGATCCAGCTGTTGTCGCTGGCGCGGTAGTTGGCGGCGATGGGGGCGGCCAGAGCGGCGCTGACGGGCTGGAACAGGCCCAGGTCGCTGCCCTTCTGCAGATTGCCGGCGTCGTTGCTGAGGAACAGGTCGGCCGAGGTGGCAGCGCCTTCCAGCTTGAGCTTATTGAGCAGGGCGGTGGACTTGCCACTGTGCAGGGTCACGGGGATGCCGGTCTGCTCGGTGAAGGCCTTGATCACCGGCTTGACGAATTTGTCGCTGCGCCCGGAGTAGATCACCAGCGCCTCGCCGGCAACAGCAGGGAGGGCGCTGAACAACGTGACGCCGAGCAGTAGGGCGGAGAGGGTGCTTTTTGCTTTCATCGTGAGAACCATGCCTGTTGAATCCCCTCAAATGATAATGATTCTCATTAATTGCGTCAAGCCCGCAACAAGCTTGAGGTTTTGGGGTGGGGTTGCAGGGGAATCAGCCGAGGGTGAAATAAAAAGTGGCGCCCTTGCCGGGTTTGGCCTCGGCCCAGATTCGACCGCCGTGGCGCTGGACGATGCGTTGCACGGTGGCCAGGCCAATGCCGGTACCTTCGAATTCGTAGGCCGTGTGCAGGCGATGAAAGGGGGTGAAAAGCTGGCTGGCGTACTGGCCGTCGAAGCCCACGCCATTGTCGCGGACGAAGAACACCTGATGGCCATTCTGCAAACAACTGCCAAAGCGGATCCGCACATTGTCGGATTTGCTGGTGTATTTCCAGGCGTTGCCGAGCAGGTTTACCAGCATGATACGCAGCAGGCTGATGTCCCCTGAGGCCGAGACGTCCGCTTGAATGTCGAAGCGGATCTGGCGTTCGGGATTCTGCCTCTGCAGTGTCTCACTGGTTTCCCGGGCCAGGGCAGTGAGAGATACGCTGCTGATATTCAGCTGGTGACGACTGATGCGGGACAGGCTGAGCAGGTCGTCGATGAGCTCGCCCATGCGCTTGGTGTTAGTGCACACGCGCTGCAGATAGTCGCGCCCCTCATCATCGAGCAACTTGCCGTAATCTTCCTGCAGGATCTGGCTGAAGCCATGAATGGCCCGCAGCGGCGCACGCAGGTCGTGCGACACCGAATAGGCAAAGGCCTCCAGTTCCTCGTTGGCAGTGAGCAGGTCTGCGGTACGTGCCGCGACTCGCTCCTCCAGGGTATTACGGTAGGCCGCCAGTTCCTGCTCAACGAGTGTCCGTTCAGTGACATCCTGCACGGTGCCGATACTGCGCAGGGGGGTGCCGTCGCTATCGTAGAGAGTTTCACCGCGCTCGTACACGTATTTGATGCGTCCGTCGGGCATCTGCAGGCGGTGCCGGTTTTCAAACGGAGTGTGGTCCTTCACTGATGCCGTATAGGCCGCATCAAGCAACGGCAGGTCTTCCGGATGCACGGTGTTACGGAAATACTCGATGTGGGCCGCAAAAAACTGCTTGCCAGACAGAGAATTCAGTGAATCCGGGTCGAGTTCGAAGATACGGTAAGTCTCCTCGGACCAACATAGCAGGTCGTGTTTCGGCTCCAGTTCCCAGCTGCCGACATGCGAGATGCGCTGCGCCTCAGAGAGCATTTTCTGGCTGGTGCTCAACGCCGCCTGCTGTGCATATTCATCGGTCACATCACGGAATACCAGGATAATGCCGAGGGTGTTGCCGTGGCCATCGATGATGGGTGCACCGCTGTCGGCGATCTGGTATTCATGGCCGCCCTTGCTGATCAGTACGGTGTGGTTGGCAAGACCAACGATGTGCTGGCTCTCCAACACCTTGTCCACTGGGTTGTCCACCGGCTCGCGAGTGATGGCGCTGATGATGCGGAACACCTCCGGCAGCAGGTGCCCCTGGGCCTCGTCCTGGTGCCAACCGGTAAGGGATTCAGCCACTGGGTTCATTCGCGTGATGCGCCCCTCGGCATCGGTAACGATCACACCATCGCCGATGCTGTTGAGGGTCAGGGACAGGTGCTGTTCGCGTTCCGCCAGTCTGTCGCGTTCGATGCGAATGCTGGACACCATGCCGTCAAAGACGCTGCCGAGCTCGGCGATTTCATCATTGCCGGAGACGCCCGAACAGGCGCTGAGATCACCGCCGGCGACGGCGCTGGCAGCCTGGGTGATGCGCTCCAGGCGGCGGGTGAGGATGTGGGCGCTGAGCAGGGACACCAGCAGGATCAGGATCAGCCCGCCGGCAGACCAGCCGACAGCCAGCGCCTGTACCCGGTCGTGCAGGGCGATCAGCGGCGCCTCAGAGAAGGCGATACCCAGCGTACCCAGTGGCCCGGTGGCATTTCCCAGGATGCGTTCCTTCCACAGCCGCTGTGGATAGTTGGCATAGTCCTTCATTTCCACCAGTGACTTGGTGACCCAACCGGGTTCGCTGGAGGCGACGATGATCCCCCATTCGTCCGCCAGCACCACCAGCTCGATGAATGCGTTGTGGGTGAGCTGTTCCAGCTGCGGCTGGATGTCATCATACTGACTGGTCAGCAAGGTGGTGCGGGCAAAGCCCTCGATCAGGTCAAGAGCAGTGATCTCCTGATGTTGCAGCTGTTCGCGGCTGCCATCGAGATAGCTGGACAGGGCCTGCGTCAGCACCGCACCAAGGATCACGGCCTGGAGCAGAAACATGGTCACCGTGATACGGAATTTAAGGGAGAATCTGGGCATGACGTTGCATGATTTTGTGGTAGCGGCGTATGACATCGTAGTCCGCCGGGCGATAGGGCACAAAACGACTGTCCGGACCGATTTGCCGGAGCAGTTCACGTCCTTCGGTGGTTTCATCCAGACTGAGGATGAAGTGCTTCAGTTTATTGCCCTCAGCAAGCGGAAAGCCCGGCCGGATGACGAACAGCATGTGCGGAAAGGGCTGGGTCTGATAGAGGGTGCGCAGCTTGACCCCCATCTTGCGCTCGAATGAGCGCAGGCCAGCACCGCCGCCGGTGGCGCAGGCATCGACGCGGTTGACCAGCAGATTGTGCAGGCAGGCGGGGGTGCTGGGAAAATGCCGGGCCTGAAAGTCCCTGTCGACCCACAGGCCCCGTTCGTCCAAATCGGCGCGAATAATCACGTTGACCAGGGAGTGGGCCGGCGGCAGGCCCAGGGTCTGGTCACGCAGATCGCCGATGTGCTTCAACGGGCTGTTGATCAGCACCACGATACGCGCAGGATTCGACGGTCGCCGCACCAGCGGGGTATAGCCCCGCTGGTCAACCAGCGACACCACGGCAAAGGGGGGCACGAGGGCGATATCAAAGTCACCTCGCAATACGCGTGCGTGGAAGGTATCGAGATCCTTCGCCGTACCAAGGCGCAGCGGACGGCCGAGCAGTTCGGCAAAGGCGGCGGCCAGGGGGGCATAGGCCTGCTCGATGCGTGTTGGGCTCAGGTAGGGGAAGATGCCGAAGCGGTATGCTGGGGGTGATTCGGCGTGGGTGCCGGCCTGCAGGCCGGTGGCGCACAGCAAGCCAAATCCGCCGAGAAGCAAGGCGAACCGGAGGCGGAAGCTGGCGAGAGACTGAATCACGTTGGCAGGGTTCTCAGACGTAAGCGGTACGGTCGATGCTACACCCTCCGGGTGATGTCCTGTTAGCGGCCATCCGTTGTCGTACTTGATGCTGCACGTGATCCCAGGCGGGTGGTGCTTTTCACCAGCTTGCCGATGGTGAGCCCCTGCACGGAAATGGAGAATACGACGATCACATAGGTAATGGCGAGGATGATTTCGCGCGGTTCGCCGGCGGGCAGGGCCAGCAGACGGCCATGCCCAGCCAGACGAGGGTGTAGTAGCTCGCGCCGCCGATGAGAAAGGTCGAGGTGAGAATGCCGATGGTGGCCAGGCTGGAGATAATCCACTTCTGCCTGGCCAGATGGGCCAGGTTGATGTGCAGGGCGATCAGCATCAGGCCGATGGTGGTGGGCAGCTTGATGTAGCGGTGATTGATGAAGCTGAACAGCGCCGAGGCGGTGATTATAAGACAGCGGCGATGTCGAAGATGTCCATGGACGTTCAGGGCTTGCCTGGCAGTGAGCTCAGTCCCATGGCCCGGGCAACGATGAGATTTTTCAGGGGGCCGGCGTGGTCGGCCAGATTGAGGCCCAGATTGCGCAGCTCGCGCAGACCCGGGGTGTCGTTGCTGAACAGGGCCTTGAAGCCGCCCATGGCATCGAGCATCAGCAGGTTGTCGCCGCGTCGTGCGCGCTCGTAACGGCGCAGGGTCTTGAAGCTGCCTATGGGGCGCCGGGTACGATGGGCTTCCAGCACCACGGCAGCCAGTTCCTCCACGTCCGCCAGGCCGAGGTTAACGCCCTGCCCGGCCAGCGGGTGGATGGTGTGCGCGGCGTCACCCACCAGCGCCAAGTGCGGCTTGACGTATTCCTTCGCGTGCCGCCCCTTGAGCGGAAAGGCGCCGCGCGGGCCGACGGCGGTAACTGCACCCAGACGGTGCATGAAGGCTTCACCCAGCTCACTCATGAAATCGGCGTCATCCAGCGCCAGCAGGCGCTCGGCCTCCTCCGCGCTGGTGCTCCAGACGATGGAACTGCGGTCCTTAGGCAGGGGCAGAAAGGCCAGCGGGCCGCTGGGCAGGAAGCATTGCCAGGCGGTGTCTTCGTGACGGCGTTCGGTCTGCACCGTAGTGACCACGGCGGTCTGTTGGTAGTGACGTTCCTGCACCTCGATACCGGCCTGCTGGCGCAGCCAGGAATGGGCGCCGTCGGCACCGATGACGAGCGGGGTCTGTAGCAGGCTGCCGTCATCCAGTTGCAGTTGGGCGTGGTCGCTGCGCAGCATCAGCCGCACAGGTTTGGCCGGGCAGCGGGTGTCGATATTATCGTGCCGGTGCAGGCGCTGTAGCAGGGCGCGGGTAATGACGCGGTTCTCGATGATGTGGCCGAGGTTGGGCTCGCCCAACTCGGCGGCCTCGAAACGGATGTGGCCGGTACCGGTGGCGTCCCACACATCCATGGCCTCGTAAGGCTGCACCCGCATAGCTTCCATTTCTTCCCATGCGCCGAGGCGGCGGAACAGATTTTCCGAAGCACGGGTGATGGCGCTGACGCGGATGTCGAAGCTGTCGGCGGGCCACTCGGCGGGCGGCTCATGGCCCTCGATGACGGCAATCGACAGGGTGCTGTCGGCCAGTGCACAGGCCAGGCTGGCGCCCACCATGCCGCCGCCGATGATGGTGATGTCGTAGTCGGTCGTTTTCATTTTCTCGCCGCTGAAATGCAGGGGGTTCGGTCATGCCTTTGTGGGAGCGGCTTCAGCCGCGAATCAGCAGTGTTTGGTACGGCCTTCGCGGCTAAAGCCGCTCCCACAACGATGGAGGTATTGATTGCGGGCATCACAACGGCAACCCTCGCGCCAGCCGTGGCAGTCGGCCGCTGATGCCCATGGCATTGCGTGCCAAACCGTGTTTCAGAGGCGGTAGCACGTCGGTGGCCAGCAGTCCGAGGTTGCGCGCCAGGCTCAGCGGCGGAAAGCGGTTGGAGAAGATATGCACCAGGGCGTTGGTGAAACCGATGACCTTGCGATGGTCGCTCTCGCGCCAGCGGGCATAGTCTTCCAGCACCGCCAGCTCACCGGGGTCGCACCCATTGCGGCAGGCATCGACCAACACCTGCGCCAGCGCCGCCACGTCACGCAGGCCGAGATTGAAGCCCTGCCCGGCGATGGGGTGCAGGGTGTGGGCAGCGTTGCCGATCAAGGCCAGGCGCAGGCGGATCTGTTCGCGGGCCTGGATCAGGCGCAGAGGGTAGTTGGCGCGCTGCCCCACCTTGAGTAGTTGGCCCAGGCGCCAGCCGAAGGCATCCTGTAATTCACGCAGAAATCCGTTGTCGTCCAGTGCCAGTAGGTGTTCGGTCTGTTCCGGGCCGTGGGTCCATACCAGTGAGCAGCGGTTGTCACCGTCATCGGCATCGAGGGGCAGCAGGGCCAGCGGGCCGTGGGCGGTAAAGCGCTCGTAGGCGGCGTTCTCATGCGGGCGCTGCGGGGTGATGTTGGCGATGATGGCGGTCTGGTGGTAGTCCTTTTCCGTCACCGCGATGTCCAACAGGCGGCGCACCGAGGAGTCGCCACCGTCGGCGGCGATCACCAGCGCGCTGGTGATGGGCTCGCGCTGGCCTTCGCGCTCGATGACGGCGGTGGCGTGGTCCTCGCCCAGTTTGAGCTCACGCAGGGTGGCGGGGCTGATGAGGTCGAGGTTGTCCAGTTCACTGGCACTCGCCACCAGCCCCTGTCCCAGGGCACGGCCGGTGATCACGTAGCCCAGCGCCTCAACGCCCTCATCAAAGGCGTCCAGCCGGGTAACGCCGAAGTGGCCCTGGTCGGAGACGTGGATGTGTTCGATGGGCGTGGCGGCGGGGGCCAGCGTGTCCCACACGCCCATGGCCGCGAAGATACGGCGGCTGCCCTGGGACAGGGCGATGGCGCGGTCATCATAACTGGGCTGGCTGGCGGCGCGGAAGGGTGCAGCCTCGACCATGGCGATGCGCAGCGGCTGATCGCGCAGGGCGATAGCCAGACTGGCGCCGACCATGCCGCCGCCGATGATGAGGATGTCGTAGTCGGTGCGAGTCATGAGAGCCTCCAAAAAGCAGGCGTAGGGTGGGCATCGCCCACCGCGACAATGGTGGGCAGTGCCCACCCTACGGAAACACTCTGACATGCAGTATCACTGGCCGGGAGGCAAGTGAATCCCGGCGAGCCCGCCAGTTCAACGCGGAGGACGCAAAGATCTTTCATTGTTTCCCTCCGCGTCCTCTGCGCCTCTGCATCCTTTGCGTTTATTGCGCCATGCTGTCAAAAGGCTCATCGTCTGGCCCCCGCCATCAGCGCCTCGATGTCGGCAATTTCCTTCGGCACTTCGCGGGTCAGCACCTCGCAGCCATCCTTGGTGACCAGCACGTCGTCTTCGATGCGGATGCCGATGCCCTGCCATTTCTTTGCCACGGCGCGCTTGCCTACCTTGGCACCGGGGGCGATGTACAGGCCCGGTTCGATGGTCAGCACCATACCCGGTTCCAGTTCACGCCAGACGTCGCCAACCTTGTAATCACCGACGTCGTGCACGTCCATACCCAGCCAGTGGCCGGTGCGGTGCATGTAGAAGGCGCGGTAGGCCTCCTCTTTTATCAACGTCCGATGCTGACCCTTGAGCAGGCCGAGTTTGAGCAGGCCACGGGTGAGCACCTTTACCGCGGCCTCGTGAGGTTCGTTCCAGTGGACGCCGGGACGCACTTTGGCAATGGCGGCGTGCTGGGCGTCGAGAATGACCTGGTACAGGGCGGCCTGCTCGGCACTGAAACGGCCATTAACCGGGAAGGTGCGGGTGATGTCGGCGGCGTAGCAGTCATTTTCCGCGCCGGCATCGATGAGCAGCAGATCACCGTCGCGCAGTTCGGCATCGTTTTCCGTGTAGTGCAGGATGCAGCCGTTATCGCCACCGCCGACGATACTGGTGTAGGCGGGCACACAGTTGTGGCGCTTGAAGTAGTAGAGGAATTCGGCCTCGATTTCGTATTCCATCATGCCGGGCCGGCAGATTTGCATCGCACGCACATGGGCCTGGGCGGAGATCTTCGCCGCGCGGCGCATGGCGCTGATCTCGCCACGGCTCTTGTACAGGCGCATGTCGTGCAGCAGGTGGTCGAGGGCGACGAATTCGCCTGGGGTGTGCACGCCGGCGCGGGCCTGCTCTTTCAGCCGTTTGACCCAGCCGGTGACCTGGGCATCGAAGGCGTCGTCAACACCCATGGCGTAGTAAACCCGCTCGCAGCTTTCCAGCAGGCCGGGCAGGATGTCATCGATATCACCGATAGGGAAAGCATCGTCGGCACCGTAGTATTCGCGCGCGCCCTCCAGGCCGGCGCGGCGGCCGTGCCAGGTCTCCATCAGCGGATCACGTTCACGGCAGAAGAGGATGTACTCACCGTGCTTGCGACCGGGGATCAGCACCGCCACGGCCTCGGGCTCATCAAAGCCGGTGAGATAGTGGAAGTCGCTGTCCTGTCGGTAGGGGTAGTCGGCGTCCCGGTTGCGCATGGCCACGCGCGCGGCGGGCAGCACCGCCACCGAGGCCTTGCCCATCATCTGCATCAGGTGTTTGCGGCGGCGGGCGAATTCAATCTGTTTCATAAAGTGTCTGTGTGGTTGCGGAATAATCGCAACATAGCGCAAGGCTTGTGGCGCCGTAAAGCCTGCCCTGAGCCCAAAGGCATGCGCCGGGCCTGGAGATAGAGGAATTGTGGGCCATGATGCCAACAAGTGAAAAGGAGGTGCGGGATGAAAATAGAGACTATATTTATGAGGCGGCCGTCGCGGAAGATGAACTTTCAAACTATACAAATATTGAACCCGTCATCCAAATTAACCACACCGAAGTTTCAAAGTGAAGTTCCAATACATGGCGAGACCAATCAACACGGGCAGTCCTCCACGGCAACTATGTTGCAAATAGCATGGTATGAGACACGTCCAGTATGACCACACCCGTTTGTAAAACAGAAATTCCGCATGGAAGTGAAATAGCAAAAACCACGGTCGGAGCTTACTATTTTGATACTTATCAAGCGCCTATCATTGCAGACGAAAGGTCGGCACTGGATATCTATTTAAACATGGTCAATAGCACGCCTGAATGGGTAAACTGGCTTATGGCTTTACGAAACAAGGCTGCTTCTCTTGTGGGCTTAAAGGATCTCGGTCATCTTGGTGAAGTCGTACAGTCCAAATCTGGAATTGACTATCAAGTGGGGGATCGAGTGGGCATATTCTCGGTACTGTTTCTAAGTGATAAGGAAGTGATTCTGGGCGAATCTGATAAACATCTTGACGTCAAATTATCGCTTTACAAAGCAAATGATGAAAAACCAAATACAGTATCTATATCTACTGTTGTCCATATTCATAATGCCCTTGGTCGGTTATATATGTCCTTCGTCATCCCGCTGCATAAGCTCATCGCTCCTGCCATGCTGAAAAAATTGAGGTAAGAGGTCATGGCGCATTTATGACAACTTTACTCTACAGTGCCGCTTTCTTTGCATTCGCCATCGGAATTGTGCATTCCGTTCTGGGAGAACGTTACATACTAATCAGACTATTTCGTCGTAATAATCTGCCGAAGCTCTTTGGTGGTACAGAGTTTACTATCCTTACACTAAGGTTTACGTGGCATATCACAACAATAGCCTGGTGGGGCTTTGCCGCAATTCTGATTTTACTTGCCGAACGCTCGATCTCTTTCCATAACATATCCATGATCGTGGCCGTTACTTTCCTGGCCACCGGAATTATTGCACTGGTAGCCTCGAAAGGGAGGCATTATTCTTGGATGGTATTTTTGTTTATTGGTGGGGCAAGTTTATATGCGGCCGTTTCCTAACCAATACATGGGATGGGTGGATCTGTCAGCGTCCATGACCGCGTCGCCTACCAAAAGTAGGTTCCTTAAAAAAGGCGCCTACTGTTGGCGTCCTGAACGCTGACAGACCCGCTGCACCCGCCAATATAACCTTGGCGGAGTACTGCTTACAGAAAAATCTGTAAACAAACTCTTCCTAATTTAGGCAAACACCAGCGGATTCTTGGTAACGGCCACGCTGACAATGTAGGCGAAGGTCAGCATGGCGCCCAACCAGGCGCCGATGCGCACCGGCTTGCTCCGCCCGGGACGGATAGCGACAACGCCGAGGAGGATATACACCAGCAGGGCACCAATCTTGGCCTGCAGCCAGGGTATGCCCAGGGCGGCGAACCCCCATTGGGAGGCGAGGATGACGGCGCTCAGCAACAAGACGGTGTCGACGGCGTGAGGAATGGTCTTGACCCAGCGTTGTTGCAGCAGGGCGGAATCGCGAATCATCAGCACGCCGCGGGCGAAAAAGCCCGAGATGCTCAGCAGGACAAAGCTCATGTGAATGATTTTGATCAGGGTCATAGCGGATCTTTCCAGAAAAGACGGTTTACGGGTGGGTTCTGACCCGCTCAGTGCAGGGTGGTTTCACTGGCCGCTGGCGAATGGTTTGGCTGCAGCTCTTCGTTGATGAGTAGCACGCCGACACGCAGGTATTCCACCAGTTCGGCGTAGGCGTATTCGTCTTCTTCACTGCCATCGAAGCTGTAAGAGCTGTCGGCGCGGGCGATCTCGATGAGATCTTCGGCGATCTCACGGGCATCCTCGGGCAACGCCTTGAAGTCGCTGATGCTGCCCAGGCTGAGGCCGACCAGGAAGCCCTGACACCACTCGCCGAGGGCATGCACGCGCTGATCGAGATCGCTGTCATCATCAGGCAGCAGCAGCTGGAATTCACAGTCGGTGGCATTGAGGCTTTCGCGAGCGGTCTCATGCAGTTTTTTCAGCTCGCCGAAGGCCTCGTCGCCCAGCAGGTCGCCATTAGGCACGCTGGGAAACAGGTTTTTCAGCCAGATATCGGCCTTGGCATTGCCGTTGGCACACAGCAGGCCGGTGAGGGTTCCGTGCAGCTCGGCGGGCTCCTGCTGGGCGCCCAGTTTGCTGATGACGAGCGCGAGCGCGTCGTAATTCATGGTGTCGTATTGCATGGGGGGTCATTGTCAGTCATAAAGGAAGGATGGCAATTCTACCACTTCGACCACCACTTCGTTGACCCCTTTTGCGCCCCGAACTATAGTGCACCCATCAAGTTTGCAACTCCGTAGCGAATCCATGGCCGAGTCCGAAATCAGCAAGCTGGAGAAGTGTGTCGATGACCTGATCGACTTCTGCGACCAGTTGAGTACCGAAAACACTCTGTTGCGCGAGCGGCAGAATGTGCTGGTCGAGGAGCGTGCGCGGCTGATCGAAAAGGCCGAGCTGGCGCGCTCGCGGGTGGAAACCATGCTGGTGCGCCTCAAGGCCATGGAGGTGGAGGCATGAGCGAAAAGACCACCGCGGTGACCATTCGCGTACTGGACAAGGACTATCAGGTGGCCTGCCCCGCCGAGGAGCGGGTGGCATTGCTGGAGTCGGCACGTTATCTCGACGAGAAGATGCGCGAGATCCGCGACAGCCGCAAGATGATCGGCAGCGAACGGGTGGCGGTGATGGCGGCGCTGAATATCGCCAATGATCTGCTCCAATGCCGCACAGGCAATGGCGAGTCGGCGGGCATGGACAACAAGCTCCGCCAGTTGCAAAACAAGGTTGAAGCCGCAATAAGCCGCGGCCGCCAGTTAGAGTTGTAATTTCAGCCTGAATCCATGAGTTCAGGCCCAGTTTTGGCGTCTCCTGCAGTGTTCGATACTGCGCTGAAATCCCCTGGCCCATAATTCTGCAGTCGGGGACATGACGTTGGTGCCGTGTGCATGTCCGCGTGACGGAAAGCCTGACGCGCCAATCGTTGTCCCCACTTATCGCTCTGGTTCCAGGGGCGATAGTGCAAACGGCACAGGTGGGGGACGCCTCTTAATTTCCATCCCCGCCTTCCATTGCGTAACGGCCCATGAACTCACGATCCGACCTCCGCCGGGAAATGCGCGACCGTCGCCGGGCCCTCGGTGACGCGCAGCGTGCGCGGCTCAGCGAATGCGCCGCCGCCTGCTTCAGCCGCCTCCGGCAGTTCCGCAGCGCGCAGCATGTGGCCTGCTACCTGCCCAACGACGGTGAACTGGATCCCACGCCGCTGATGGCTCTGGCCTGGGCCATGGGCAAACGGGTGTATCTGCCGGTGCTGAGTCACCTACGCAGCGATCACCTGCTGTTCGCCCCCTATACGCCCGGCGATGCGCTGCGCGAGAACCGCTTTGGCATCCCTGAACCGGTGGTTTCGCTGCGCCACATGATCGACGTGAAGGCCCTGGATCTGGTGCTGACACCGCTGGTGGCCTTTGACGGACAGGGCAACCGGCTGGGCATGGGCGGCGGCTTTTATGACCGCAGCTTTGCCTTCTTGCGCCGCCGCCGGCACTGGCTCAAGCCCCACTTGGTGGGGATGGCCTATGAGTTTCAGCACGTGGACAGCCTGGCACACCAGCCCTGGGACGTGCCGCTGCAGGGAGTGGTGACCGAAGGGGGCTTTGTGGCCCCCCGCCGCTGAATTCGCTACGGCCGGAAGCGCCGCACCGCCTGTTGCAGGTGATACAGGCCATCGCGTGGTATCGAGCGGGCGTAGCGCAGGCGCTGATAGAGCAGGGTGATGTGCCGGATCTGCGCGGCCAGTTCGGGGCGGGTAGGAATAACCCGTTCTGAATAGTCCTGTGCACCCTCGGCGGGCTTGCGCGGCAGGCCGCGGCGGGCCAGCTTGCGGCAGAAGCGGGCGTAGGCCTCGCCGACGGCGTCTCGCCGCACCGGGCGACGACGAAACAGTTGCAGGGCGATGACGGCAACCACCAGCCCGAGGCCGATGAACAACAGACTGACCATGCGCTGCCAGTCGACACTCTCCAATCCCAGCCGGCTCAGAAAGGCCGTCTGCGTGCTCTGATCATAGCCAATGATCCACTGGTTCCAGGTATTATTGACGCGATCCCAGCCGAAGCTCATCTTGCGCCACAGCCGCTTGGCCCAGACGGATGCCTCCCGGGTGCGGGCTGCGTAGGCGGGGGCGATGCGCTCGAGGTCGTCGCGGTTCTCGACCCGCTCAGGCGGAATCACGGCGGTGGGATCGACGCGCACCCAGCCGCGCCCGCGCAGCCACACCTCGCTCCAGGCATGGGCGTCGGACTGGCGCACGATGAAGTAGTCGCCCAGCGGGTTGTCCTCGCCGCCCAGATAGCCGGTCATCACCCGCGCCGGCAAGCCGGCAGCGCGCATCAGCACGGTAAAGGCGGAAGCATAGTGCTCACAGAAGCCCTGCCGGCTGTCGAAGAGAAATTCATCCACCGGGTCATCCAGCAGCAAGGGCGGCTGGCGGGTGTAATAAAAGGGCTGCTGGCGGATGAAGTCCAGCACGCGTTGCACGTAATCGGCATCATCGCGGGACTCGCTGCGCAGCTGTTGGGCGAGGATACGCGCCCGTGGCGCCGTGCCCGGCGGCAGGCGCAGGTAGGCGAAATTGCGCGGCGCATGGTCGGCGTCCAGGCGGTAATCGAGATAGGACTGCAGGCTGTACTGGCGCAG
>CAZTPE010000038.1:0-13684 GCA_964614545.1 uncultured Ectothiorhodospiraceae bacterium | reverse complement strand
AACGTACAGCGACTGATGAACTATTTTGTCCTCGCCACCCTGCCGTGTTGGATTATCGGTATGTGGAATCTGGGACACCAAACCAATCTCGCCATAGCGCAACTGGAATTGAATGTCGCCAGCGGATGGCGCGGCTGGTTACTCGATTACCTGGGCATCGGGTTTGATCCACAAAACATGCTGGCGTGTTTTTGGCACGGATTACTCTATTTTTTACCGATCTTTTTTGTCGCACTATTCGTCGCCGCGGTGTGGGAAGCCGTCTTCGCCACTTTACGCCGCAAACCCGTCGACGAAGGCCTGTTGGCCATTGCCTGGTTGTACGCGCTACTACTTCCTGCTACCACACCCCTCTATCAGGTCGTGCTGGGAATGACGTTCGGCTTGGTGGTGGGCAAGGCGATCTATGGTGGCACGGGCCGTTATCTGGTCCACCCAGCCCTGCTTGCGCTAGCGTTTCACATGTTTTCTTACCCCGGTCTGATGTTTGGTGAGGGCGCGTGGGTACCCGTGCCCGGTTATGATCTGCCGACGACCCTCGAACTGGCTATCAAAGAGGGAGGGGTCACTGCTCTGGAGTCTGCTAACTATAGCTGGGGACAGCTATTTGTTGGCAATCAACCGGGGCCCATGGGAGTAACCTCCATATTCGGCGTGCTGATCGGCGCCTTGATCCTGCTTGTCGCGGGTGTGGCCTCGTGGCGCATCATGCTCGGCGGTGTTTTAGGCATGGTCGCTGCCGTACTGATCTTCAATGGACTGGGGCCCGCGGGGAATCCCATCTACGCCATTCCCTGGTACTGGCACATGGTATTGGGTGGGTTTGCATTTGGTCTTGTTTTTCTCGCCACGGACCCGGTGCCGGCTGCGACAACTAACGTCGGACGCTGGATTTTTGGTATTACCGTGGGCCTGTTAACCGTGGTGATGCGCGTCACCAATCCCTCGCATTATGAAGGCGTGGTGTTCGCGATTCTGCTTGCAAGCATGTTTGCACCGCTGATGGACTTTGTGGTCGTCGAATTGCATATTCGCAAACGACGCAAACGACGCAAGCGCCAACGTCGCCTGGTTGGGAATAGCACATGACTAACGATAGCCCGCAAAAAGCGATCCTTGTGGTATTCGCCGTCGCCCTGGTCTGTTCGGTTGTGGTTTCGGTTGCAGCAATAAGTCTCAGGCCGTATCAGCTCGCGCACCAATTATTTAATCGGGCCCAGCATATCGTGAAACTCGCGGGCCTCATGCCCATAAATGCGGATGCGCTCTCCAAAAAAGACCTAATGGACATTTTTCTGCAGCTGGACGCACGCGTCATTGATATTGATGCTGGAAGATTCGAAAAAAACCTGAACCCGGTGACATTTGACCAGCGTAAAGCCGCCGCCGATCCTGAGCGCTACGTTACCATTCCGAGCGAACATGATGTGGCACGCCTGGGACGTCGATCACGGTTTGCTACCGTCTATTTGGTATGGGATGGAGATCGGACTAAGCGTATTATTTTTCCGATACACGGACAAGGAATGTGGTCAACTATCTACGGTTATATCGCTCTGCAGGCAGATCTGAATACGATAGCTGCCGTGACGTTTTACGAGCAGGGCGAGACCCCGGGCCTTGGCACTCAAATCCAGTTCCCCGAGTGGCAATCGAAGTGGCAGGGACGGCAATTGTGGGACGAGACCGGCGAATTACGATTTCGCATCGCAACAGGGCGCGTGGCAGCAGAGTCTGCGGCCGCGCGTTACGAAGTGGATGCACTTTCCGGTGCGACGGTTACCGCTAGCGGTGTAACCAACCTCGTGCACTACTGGTTCGGGGAGCATGGTTTTCAATCCTTCCTCACGCACCTGCGTGAAACGCCACCCAGCAGAGCCGACAATTGAGGGAAAATCCATGAAAATGCGTGACGTACTGCTTGACCCGTTGGTGAACAAAAATCCCATAACATTCCAAGTGCTGGGAATATGCTCCGCCTTGGCCATTACCAACTCGTTATTATCTGCGCTTGTTATGGGCCTTTCGGTTACGGCGGTGCTGGCCTTTTCAAACATGTCCATCAGCCTGATTCGCCATCATCTGCCTACCAGTGTGCGGATTATCGTGCAGATTACTATCATCGCCTCGGCCGTCATTATTGTTGACGAACTACTCAAAGCCTTTTTGCCGGAAACGGCGCGAATTCTTTCTGTTTATGTTGGTCTGATCGTGACCAACTGTATCGTGCTCGGGCGTGCGGAAACGTTCGCCATGCAAAATCCGGTGGGTGTCAGCGTATTGGATGGCATCGGTAACGGCCTGGGTTTCGGCATGATTTTAATTATTGTCGCGACAATCCGGGAATTGTTTGGTAGCGGTTCTCTGATGGGTGTTTCCATATTGCCGCTGGTGGCGGATAACGGCTGGTATGTCCCCAATGAAATGCTGCTGCTTCCCCCCAGTGCATTCTTTATCATCGGTTTCCTGATCTGGGTTATCCGCAGCTGGAAAACGGAGCAGGTCGAACAGACGGATTATTCTCCCATCCCCAACCGCACAACTGAGGAGGAGTAAAGCAATGGACAATCTTCTCGGTATTTTCCTGCGTTCGATTTTTGTCGAGAACCTTGCACTGGCATTCTTTCTTGGCATGTGCACTTTTCTTGCGGTCTCCAAACAGATCAAAACCAGCCTGGGTCTGGGGGCTGCCGTTATCGTCGTGCTAGGCATCAGTGTGCCGATCAATAATCTTCTCTATAATACCTTCCTGCGTGAAGGGGCATTGGGCTGGGCAAACCTTGGTGCTTTTGATTTCAGTTATCTCAGCCTCATCAGCTTCATCGCGGTTATTGCCGCGATGGTGCAAATTCTTGAAATGATACTGAGTCGATATTTTCCGCTGCTCCACAGTAACCTGGGCATCTTTTTGCCCTTGCTGACTGTGAATTGCGCCATTCTCGGCGCCTCGTTATTCATGGTGCAACGTGATTATAATTTTGCTGAAAGTACCGTTTACGGACTGGGCGCCGGTGTGGGCTGGGCATTGGCTATTGCCACCCTGGCCGGCCTGCGCGAGAAGATGAGATACTGCGATGTCCCCTCGGGTTTGCAAGGACTGGGCATCACCTTTATCACTGCCGGCCTGATATCGCTGGCGTTTATGGCAATGGCAGGTATTGAGCTTTAACCTTTAACGCTCACGAGACCTGACACAAACCATGCAAGAAATCATCTACAGTGTGTTGTTGTTTACAGGCATCCTGATGGTGCTTGCCTTCATTATTCTGGCAGCGCGCTCACAACTGGTCCCGCGCGGGAACATTACACTTACAGTTAACGAAGAACTCAAGCTCAGCGTGCCGGCAGGCGGAAAGCTCCTTGGTGCGCTGGCCGATAATGAGATATACGTACCTGCCGCCTGTGGTGGTTGTGGCACATGCGGCCAATGCCGTGTCAACATTCTGCAGGGGGGCGGCCCGCTGTTGCCTACGGAGGCCACGCATATCAGTAAACGCGAAGCAGCCAGGGGGGTTCATCTTGCCTGCCAGGTGGCGGTGCTGCAGGATCTGAAAATACAGGTTGCCGAGGCGGTATTTGGTGTCAAGCGCTGGGAGTGTACGGTGCGCTCCAACAACAATGTCGCCACCTTCATCAAAGAACTCGTGCTTGAACTCCCCTCCGGTGAAACAATGGATTTCCGCGCGGGTGGTTATATTCTGATCGAATGCCCTCCCCACCATGTGCGCTACGCGGATTTTGATATTCCCGAAGTCTATCGAAATGATTGGGAACGGTTCGGCTTTCTTGAGCTGGAGTCCACCGTCAAGGAACCTCTGACGCGGGCCTATTCAATGGCCAACTATCCCGAGGAGAAGGACATTATTATACTCAACGTGCGTTGTGCGACACCGCCGCCCAAAATGCCAGCCGATACGCCACCCGGTGCCATGTCCTCCTATATCTTTAGCCTGAAGCCTGGTAGCAAGGTCACTGTTTCCGGGCCTTTCGGTGAATTCTTCGCCAGGGATACCGATGCTGAAATGATTTTTATTGGTGCCGGAGCAGGCATGGCACCCATGCGGTCACATATTCTGGATCAACTCAAACGCCTGAAAAGCACGCGAAAAATCAGCTTTTGGTACGGTGCTCGCAGTTTACATGAAGCATTTTATATCGAAGAATTTACACAGCTGGCGGAAGAACATGAAAACTTTACGTGGTCTATGGCGCTGTCACGCCCACTGCCTGAGGACAATTGGACGGGGCCGACAGGATACATCCACGATGTGCTTTACGAGTCATACCTAAAGGATCACCCTGCACCGGAAGATTGCGAATATTACTTATGTGGCCCGCCCATGATGACCGCTTCGGTCACACAAATGCTTGACAATTTGGGCGTGGATAAAGAAAACATCCTGTTTGACAACTTCGGTGGTTAATGAATGGAAATTTTCATCGGCAGTTTCATTGTTTTCGCGATTAGCGGTTTGGCACTTGCACTGGGGCTTCTGCTGCGGGGCCGTCCATTGCGCCCTGGCTGTGGCCAGGGGAAGGGGAGTTGCCAAGGTAGCTGTGGCAAGCACCACTGCCCGAAAAATCACTCCATAGCGCCACCGGAGGCGTAAATATGTCCCGTTCAATTTGCGTGCGTGATTACATGACGACAGCCCTGTTCACCCTGCAGCAAAACCTGGAAGTCTTGCGCGCCGTGCGTATCTTGGTCGAACACGATATTTCAGGGGCTCCAGTCGTCGATGAGAATGGCAAGCTTGTCGGTATACTGACTGAGCGCGATTGCATGCGTATCGATCTGGAGGCGGGTTATTATGAGGACTATGGTGGTCGAGTCGAGAATTATATGAGCAAGGACGTTGTCTCCATTGATCCGGACATGAGTATCCTGGAACTTGCAAAGCGCTTTATCGATGCACCCTATCGTCGCTATCCGGTGGTGAAAAATGATCACCTCATTGGACTGATAAGTCGTCGCGATGTCATGCGCGCCCTGGATGAGTTGTGGTGAGCCCCGGTAAGGTCTCCATAGGGGAGCCGTCGCGTGTGCCGCGAGCCTGTGTGAGCCTTGCATATCCTGATCGAGGGCCTATGGTATGTAATGGCCGATGTGGAGCACATCGGGCTGGACAGATTTAGTGAAGACAAAGGCGGGCAATCCAGGGGGCGTTCTCAATCAATAAAGTCGTACTGTTGCGCCTGAAAAAGTGCCAGGCACCAAAAGTAGGTACTATTTAGGCGACGCAGAAGTTGGCTGTTTTGGACTCAAGATTTTCGTTCATGACTTGATCAGAGGTTCCCTCGGTGCCCCTGTCGGCCAGTAAAGCTTCAACAGCCCATGCCGATAGGTCAGCTATCTTCAGCCTGTCGGGTTTAACCATAAAGATGCCATCCAGAGAGATGATGAAAGACCTGTACGAAAACAGCTATTTGTATAGTGCCAATGCGCCCTTCGTCGAGGCCCGTTATGCAGAATACCTGCGTGACCCGGGATCCGTCGGTGAGGACTGGCGTGACTTTTTCCGCCAAATGCAGGCACAGGGGCTGGCACCCGAAGCGGAGCCGGATCACGCGATGATTCGTGAGGAGTTTGCGCGCCTCGCCCGACAGCCTCGTGCGCCGCAGTCGGCCGCGGCCGGCGTACCGCTGAGCGCCTCCTATGTCGACGCCAAGCAGGTGGCGGTGCTGCAATTGATCAATGCCTACCGTTTTCGCGGCCATCAGAATGCCGATCTGGACCCGCTGCATCTGCGCGAAAAAATTCTGGTGCCGGAACTGCACCCGGCCTTTCACAAGCTCGACGACGATGACATGGACCGGGTGTTCAACACCGGCTCCCTGGTCGGCCCGGAGCGCGCGCCCCTGCGTGACATTCTGCACGGCCTGAAGCGCACCTATTGCGGGCACCTGGGCGTCGAGTACATGCACATCACCGACACCCAGGAAAAGCGCTGGTTGCAACAGCGGCTGGAAGGGTCGGAGGCCCATCCGTTGTTGTCGGAAGACGAACAGCGCGAAATCATGGAGCGCATCGCCGCCGCCAGTGAATTCGAGAAATACCTGCATACCCGCTACGTGGGGCAGAAGCGCTTTTCTCTGGAAGGCGCCGAATGTCTGATCCCCATGCTGCATCAACTGGTGCAACAGGCCGGCGAGCAGGGCGTCAGTGAGGTGGTACTGGGCATGGCCCATCGCGGCCGCCTCAATGTGCTGACCAACATTCTCGGCAAGGCCCCGGCCAGTCTGTTCGAGGAATTCGAGGGTAAATCCGGCGGTGCGGCGAAAAACGGCTCCGGTGACGTGAAATACCACCAGGGCTTTTCCTCCGACATCCAGACCTCGGGCGGCATCGTGCATTTCGCCCTGCTGTTCAATCCCTCGCACCTGGAGATCGTCGATCCGGTGGTGGGCGGCTCGGTGCACGCGCGCCAGCACCGCCGTAAGGACATCGCCGGCAGCAGTGTGTTGCCAGTGCTGATCCATGGCGATGCGGCCTTTTCCGGGCAGGGCGTGGTGATGGAGAATTTCAATATGTCGCAGGCGCGCGGTTTCCGCATCGGCGGCACCGTGCACATCATCATCAACAATCAGATCGGCTTTACCACCAGCAACCCGCTGGACTCCCGTTCCACCACCTACTGCACGGAAGTGGCGCGCATGATTCAGGCGCCCATCCTGCACGTCAACGGCGATGACCCGGAGGCCGTGGCGCATGCCATGCGCATCGCCCTGGACTTCCGCATGGTCTATCGCAAGGATGTGGTGGTGGACCTGGTGTGCTATCGCCGCCACGGTCACAGCGAGGCCGACGAGCCGGCGGCGACCCAGCCCATGATGTACAAGAAGATCCGCAACCATGCCCGCGTCGGCCAGCTCTACGCCGACCTGCTGGTGGACCAGGGGGTGATGACGGAAGACGACATCGACGCCCTGGCGCGGCAGTACCGCGAACGCCTGGATGCCGGTGAGACCGTTGCCCCGTGCATCGTCACGGAGCCTTTCGACAAGCCCTATTGGGTGGATTGGCGGCCCCATGTGGACGGTCGCTGGGATGAGACGGTGGATACCTGCATCGCCGCCGACCGGGCCGAGGCATTGATCACGACACTCAACCACTTGCCGGAGAGTCTGGTACTGCACAAGCAGGTACGGCGTATCCTCGACGACCGGCTGAAGATGGCCCACGGCGAGCTGCCCATGGACTGGGGATTCGCCGAGACCCTGGCCTATGCCTCGCTGCTGGAGGACGGTTGTCCCGTGCGCCTGTCCGGGCAGGACAGCGGCCGTGGTACTTTCTTCCACCGTCACGCCATTCTTCACGACCAGCAGACCGGTCACAGTCATGTGCCGTTACAGCATCTTTACGAAGGCCAGCCGGACTGCGTAGTCATCGACTCGCTGCTTTCTGAGGAGGCGGTGCTGGGCTTCGAATACGGCTACAGCACCGCCGCGCCCTATGGGCTGAATATCTGGGAGGCGCAGTTCGGTGATTTCGCCAATGGCGCGCAGGTGGTGATCGACCAGTTCATCACCTCCGGCGCCGCCAAATGGGGGCGTCTCAGTGGCCTGGTGATGTTTCTGCCACATGGTTTCGACGGCCAGGGACCGGAGCATTCCTCGGCGCGCCTGGAGCGCTACTTGCAGTTGTGCGCAGAAGACAACGTGCAGGTGTGCATGCCCAGTGAACCAGCGCAGATGTTCCATTTGCTGCGGCGGCAGATGAAGCGCAGGCTGCGTACGCCACTGATCGTCATGACCCCCAAAAGCCTGCTGCGTCACAAGCTGTCCACCTCGCATCTTGCCGATCTCAGCGAGGGCGGTTTCCGCCTGATGATCAGCGATCCAGACATCAGCGATGTGGCATCGGTACGACGGGTGGTCGTTTGCAGTGGCAAGGTGTTCTATGATCTGCTGGATGCCCGGCGCAAACGGGAAATAGACGATGTCGCGATCATCCGCATCGAGCAGTTCTACCCCTTCCCCACCGAGGCCTTCTGCACCGAGCTGGATCGTTACACGAACGCCAGCGAGGTGGTCTGGTGCCAGGAAGAGCCACAGAACCAGGGCGCCTGGCAGTATATCTGGCCCATGCTCAGGGACAGCAAGCGCAACGAACAGAATCTGCTCTACGCCGGACGCCAGGCCGCGGCCTCACCGGCGGTGGGCTGTTACCGCAAACATATCGAGCAGTTGCATGAGCTGGTGGATACGGCGCTTGGTCCCCGGTGTGCAATGGAGGATGCTGAATGAAGATTGAAGTAAAGGTGCCCGCGCTGTCGGAATCGGTGGCCGAGGCGACGTTGCTCAACTGGCACAAGAAGCCGGGTGAGGCAGTACGCCGTGATGAAAACCTGGTGGATATCGAAACGGATAAGGTGGTGCTGGAAGTGGTTGCCCCCGTCGATGGTGTGTTGCAGGAGATCCTTCATGAGGACGGCGATGTGGTTGCCAGCGACGAGGTCATCGCCGTCATCGACAGCGAAGGCAAGGCAAGTGTGGATAGCGCCACGCCGGATATTGCGGTGAAGGCCGCCGAAATCTCTCCGACGGCAGACAGCGAAGCGGCCTCGTCGGTGGTGGTTTCTCTCAGCCCGGCGGCGCGCAAGCTGGTGGTGGAGAACAACATTGACCCGGCGCGCATCCACGGTACTGGCCGTGACAACCGCATCACCAAGGCCGATATCCTCGAATATCTGAATGCACGTGGCGGCAAAAGCGGCCGCGTGCAGCCCATCGCCGAACCGCTAGCGGTGACCCCGTCACCTGCCGCCGCGCCTGCGCCGGACGGGCGCATCGAAAAGCGTGTGCCCATGAGCCGTCTGCGTGCGCGCGTCGCCGAGCGCCTGAAAGAGGCGCAGAACACCGCCGCCATCCTCACCACCTTCAACGAAGTCAACATGAAGCCGGTGATGGATCTGCGCAACAAGTACAAGGACGACTTCGAGAAAAAACATGGCACGCGCCTGGGCTTCATGTCCTTCTTCACCCGTGCCGTGGTAGAGGCGCTGAAACAGTTTCCGGTGATCAATGCCTCGCTGGATGGCCAGGACATTGTCTACCACGGCTACTACGACATCGGCATCGCCGTGGGCTCACCGCGTGGGCTGGTGGTGCCGATATTGCGTGATGTTGAACAGATGGGTTTTGCCGGGATCGAATCGACGATTCGGGATTTCGGTCAGCGTGCGCAGGACGGCAAATTGACCCTGGACGAGCTGACCGGCGGTACCTTCAGCATCACCAATGGCGGCGTGTTCGGTTCCCTGCTCTCCACGCCCATCCTTAACCCGCCTCAGAGCGCCATCCTCGGCATGCACAAGATCCAGGAGCGGCCGGTGGTGGAAAATGGCGAGATCGTCATCCGTCCCATCATGTATCTTGCCTTGTCTTACGATCATCGTATTATCGACGGTAAGGACGCGGTGTTGTTCCTGGTGGCGGTCAAGGACGCCCTGGAAGATCCGGCGCGGATGCTGTTGGAGCTTTGATCGAAGATATCTGTTTCCCGTTATGCCGTAACGGCGCAAAAAGAAGGAATGCAGCGATGGCAGATTTTGACGTAATTGTTCTCGGTGGTGGACCCGGTGGTTATGTGGCGGCCATCCGCTGTGCACAACTGGGCCTGAAGACGGCTTGTATTGATGATTGCGTGGACGAGCAGGGCAAACCCTCGCTCGGCGGTGTCTGTCTCAATGTCGGCTGCATTCCCTCCAAGGCCCTGCTGGAAACCTCGCACCATTTCTACCGTGCACGGCATGATTTTCCCGCCCACGGCATCAACACCGGAGATGTGCAGATCGATGTGGCGGCCATGCAGCGGCGCAAGCAACAGGTGGTGAAGAGCCTCACCGGCGGTATTGCCCTGCTGTTTGCCAAACACAAGGTCACACACATCAAGGGCCACGGCTGCCTGTTGGCCGAGCGGCGCGTGCGTGTCATCGCTGGCGAAGCGGGCGACGAACAGGAATTCAGTGCCGGCAACATCATCGTCGCCACCGGTTCCACACCCGTCGAGCTGGCGGAGGCCCCCTTCGATGGCGAGCGCATCGTCGACTCCACCGGTGCCCTGGCCTTTACTGCGGTGCCCAAACGCCTGGGCGTGATCGGCGGTGGCGTCATCGGCCTGGAGCTGGGTAGTGTGTGGTCACGGCTGGGCGCAAAGACCACGCTGCTGGTGCGCGGTGAGCAATTTCTCGCCAACGTCGATCAACAACTGGCCCGCGCCGTGCAACAGGACTTGGTGGATGAAGGTCTGGATATCCGCCTCGGCGCAAAGCTGGTTTCCATCAGAAAGAGCGCAAAGCAGATCACCGTCACCTATGCCGATGGTGACGGTGAACACAAACTTCAGGTGGACAAATTGCTGGTGGCTGCCGGGCGGCGGTCCAACACGGGTGACATCGGCGCCGAGGATATCGGCCTGAAACTGGATGCGCGCGGCTTTATCGATGTGGACGGTGACTGCCGCACGAACCTGCCGGGCATCTTCGCCATTGGCGACGTGGTGCGCGGCCCCATGCTGGCGCACAAGGCCTCGGAGGAGGGCGTGGCAGTGGCGGAGCGCATTGCCGGGCAGCAGCCTGAGGTAAATTACGCCACCATTCCCTTTGTCATCTATACTTGGCCGGAGATCGCCTGGGTGGGGCGCAGCAGCGAACAGCTGCAGGCCGATGGTATCGATTTTGAGTCAGGAGTGTTTCCTTTCCTCGCCAATGGTCGAGCCCACGCTGCCGGTGAAACCCAGGGCATGGTGAAGATCCTCGCTGATGCCCACACGGATCGCATCCTCGGTGTGCACATCTATGGCGCCAATGCCTCGGAGCTTATCGGAGAGGCCGTGGTGGCGATGGAGTTCGCCGCCTCCGCCGAAGACCTGGCCCGCAGCATCCATGCCCATCCCACCCTTTCCGAGGCCATCCACGAGGCCGCCCTGGCGGTGGACAAGCGCCCCATTCACATTTAACGTCTTTCAATCAGGGATTAAATTCCCGATGGTAGGAGCGGGCTATGCCCGCGATATTTTCAACCGCTCCAGTAAGCCTCGCGGGCATGGCCCGCTCCTACGATAATTGCATCCTGTATTGGGACTTGTGACACCGCTCTGCGGTGTCACATATCCTGTGGCGCTCAGCGCCACCTCAGCCTAGGCAGATGAGTTTAGCCTCTTTTCGTTACACCGCAGAGCGGTGTAACGAGAAATGTACTGGATGTACACATAAGCGAAATGCAACGCCGTCCCGTGGAAAAATGACCACGCCCCTTCGGGTTGCGCAATAAGTGTTAACAGACCCTAACCAAAAATATCGGCCGTGATGGCCCGGTACCAGCCCTCAGCATAGACCGCTTCCATTTGCCGAGTCGTGAGCGGTGCGTCGCGTGGCCCGACACCGCCGGCCCCCTTGACGCCGACGATACCCTTGTCACTGAGCCGGTACACGGCGGCCACGGAGATGCCGTAATCGGGCGTGATCAGGCTATAACAGGTATTCACCCAGGAGGAGGCGCCCACGGTATCGCCACGCAGGGCGGCGACGATTTCGGCGGCGCAGACCTTGCCCTGGCTACTGGCCGCGAAGCCTGACTTGGGCATCTTGCCGGCGATGCTGGCGTCGCCGATCACATGCACGTTTTTGTATATTGTGGATTCAAAGGTCTTCTGATTCACCGGGCACCAGCCCTTGTCGTTGGTAAGCCCCGCGCGGTAGGCGATATCGCCGGCTTTCTGTGGCGGGATAATGTTGGCCACCGCCGCCTTGATTTTTTCATCGTCGGCCGTCACGGTCATGTGTTTCGGATCCACGGCCGTGACGATCCCGCCCTGCGAGCCGGGCACCCATTCGATGTGATCGGGATAGAACTCATCCCAGGCATCCTGAAACAGCGCCTGTTTGGAAAATTTGTCCTTGGCGTCGAGGATCAGCACCTTGGAGCGGGGTTTGTGCTGCTTGAGGTAGTGGGCGATCATGCTGGCTCGCTCATAGGGTCCCGGCGGGCAGCGGAAGGGATTGGCCGGTGGGGCGATGATCACCACGCCGCCATTGGGCATTTCGTGCAGTTGCTTGCGCAACAGGCGCGTCTGCGATCCCGCCTTCCACGCATGGGGCATGATGAGGCTGGCGGACGGGTCATAGCCCTCGATGGCACCCCAGAGGAAGTCGATACCCGGTGACAGAACCAGGCGGTCGTAGCTCAGGGTCCGGCCGGCGGTGGTGTGCACCGTCTGCTTGTCGGGGTCGATGGTGCTGGCGTTGTCCTGGATGACCTTCACCCGATGCTTCGACTGCAGCTTCTTGTAGTCATGGCGGATGAAGTCCATATCATAGAGCCCGCCGAGGACGGCGTTGCTGAAGGGGCAGGTATAGAACTGCTTGTGCGACTCGATCAGGGTGACGTCCAGGGAGGGGTCGAAGCGTTTGAGATAGTTGGCGCAGGTGGCCCCGCCGAATCCGCCGCCGACAACGATGATGCGGGCGCCGGTGTTGGGGAATGCCAGTGACGGAGCACCCAATGCACCCAGGGCCGAGGCGGTTCCCAGCCATTGGATGAAGCGGCGGCGACTGATGCTGTTCATGACGACTCTCCTAATGCGATTCGTGTTGCGGCGATAGTTCTGTCCCGGCTGGTGGAAAAGCTAGGGGGTGTTAACACCCCCTAAGGTTTGGGGGAAAAATAGCCGGCCATGAGATGGATTTCCTCGTCGGTGTAGCCCTTGGCAATGCGGTTCATTACCGTGCCCTTGCGTTGATCCGTCTTGAACGCCTTCATGCTGGAAATGATGTCGTCGGCGGACAGGCCCTTCAATGACGGAATCGAGCCGGGACTGTCGCCGTCCGGCCCATGGCAGCCTGCGCAGGGGTTGGCCAGCATGGCGGGTCGGTAGTCTGTGGCAAAGGCCGTGGCGGAAAGTACAAGTTGTGCGGTGGTGATGAGTACTGCGATGGCGATCCATGATTTCTGTTTCATAACTTCACCTCTTTCAACTTTATGGCATGCCACATGACTGAGTATGTGCCGTGAAAAAGTGTCGAATAAGACCGCAAGCGGGCACAGCGGATCGGTGTGAACCGTTCCCTCACTTTATAGCTCACACAGGGTATGATTACACCCCAGCGGAAGGCTCGGATTTACAGGTTGTGCCGGGATCTGCTGGTCCCCGCAAGCCATGATCGGCGCTTGAAGTCGGGGGCAGGGTGCTTTTTCAATCAGCTTGTCAGTATCCCACTGAAATATAGAATATATTTCTGGTAAAATCGGGTGGGTTCCTCTATAGTATGTCCAGCTACAGATACTGCGATTGGCACTTTTGGTTGTTCCCTCCGTGTTGCCCCCCGAATTCCCCGTTTCATTACCTGTACGCACCACCCTACAATGTTTAATTTATATCAGGTAAAAGTCACATGGCTACAGGTACAGTAAAGTGGTTCAACGAAGCTAAAGGTTTTGGTTTCATTTCTCAGGATGATGGCGGCGCAGACGTATTCGTGCATTTCAGCGCGATCCAAGGCGGCGGTTTCAAGACCCTGGCCGAAGGTCAGCCGGTCACCTATGAAGTGGAAAACGGCCCCAAGGGCCCGCAGGCGACCAGCGTTAACGCCTAAGCAAGACCCTATCGGATAACCGATACGAAAAACCCCGCTCCGGCGGGGTTTTTTGTGCCCGTCTGCCAGCCAGCCGGTGGTGTGTTATT
>CAZTPE010000037.1:0-13828 GCA_964614545.1 uncultured Ectothiorhodospiraceae bacterium | reverse complement strand
ATTTTTTGCCGCAGCCAAAGCAGGTGCTTTAGGCAGCGGTTTTAAGCAACGGTAAGAAATACACCTTCAGCGATTTAAAGAGGAGACGCCTGAGTGCTTCCCATTGTGTCCATTACCCTGTTCCTGCCACTCGTCGGCGCGCTGATCATCATGGTTTTGCGCAGGGCACCTGCGCAGATCGTGCACGCCATCGGCATCGTCACCAGTGGGCTGACCCTGGTGGGCGCCCTGTGGATGTGGTCGCGAGGCGTCAACGAAACAGGTTTTGCCCAGGTCGAACAGGTCGACTGGATGCCGGCCATCGGTGCCGCCTATCGCGTCGGCGTGGACGGCATCAGTCTGCCGCTGGTGCTGCTGAGCGCGCTGCTGTTCTTCCTGACCTTCATCTATTCGGCCAAGGTGAAGGAGCGGCCCCACGCCTACGTGGTGCTGATGCTGTTGCTGGAGACAGCTGCCATCGGCACCTTCACCGCTCTGGACGCGATCCTGTTCTACGTATTCTTTGAAGTGTCACTGGTCTCCATGTACTTCATGATTGCCGGTTGGGGACACGAGGATCGCCAGCGTGCGGCGTTGATGTTCTTTATCTATACCCTGTTAGGCAGTCTGCCGCTGTTGCTCGCCATCCTCGGACTGTATCTCGGCAGTGACCCGCAGACCTTCGATATGCGCGTCTGGATCGACAATCCACCGTTGAGCGGTAGCGCGGCCATGTTGGCGCTGGTGGCGATGCTGTTCACCTTTGCGGTCAAGACACCGGTATTCCCCTTCCACACCTGGTTGCCGGCCGCGCATGTTCAGGCCCCGGCGGCCGGCAGTGTCATCCTCGCCGGCGTGATGCTGAAATTCGGCACCTACGGCCTGGTGCGTTTTGCCCTGCAGATGACGCCCGATGCCTTTCGGGATGCCGGCATCATCATCCTGGTGTTCGGCGTCGTCGCCGCTCTCTACGGCGCCTTCGCCGCCTTGGCACAGACGGATCTCAAACGCCTGATCGCCTACACCTCCGTCAATCACATGGGCTACGTCATTGTTGGTGTCGCCATCGCCGCACTGGCGCTCGACCCGACGACACGCGCCATGGCGCTGGACGGCTCGGTACTGCAGATGGTCAGTCACGGGCTGGTCACCGGCGCCCTGTTCTTTCTCGTCGGCATGCTGCAGGATCGCGCCCACACGCGTGAAATGGATCAGTTCGGCGGCCTGCTCAAGGTGGTGCCGATACTCGGTTGGTCCTTCGTGCTGGCCGCCTTCGCCTCACTGGGACTTCCGGGACTAGCGCACTTCCCGGCCGAATTTCAGATATTTCTGGTGACACTGCAGGTCGAACCTGTGGCGGTCATCGTTATCCTCGGCATCGTCATCACCGCCGGCCTGTACCTGAGGGCCATCGGTAAAGTCTTTCTCGGCGAACCCCGCGAGCAGTGGATCGGCATGAGTGACCTGGGTACCCGTGAGGTGCTCACATTGGCGCCGCTGTTGATACTGATCGTGGTAGTGGGCATTGCACCGGCCCTGGTGCTGGACATCATTCATAAGACCACAGCGGCGCTGCAATTCTGATGGCGCGTGATCTGGCCTTTCTGATCCCCGAGATCATTGTGCTGTTGACCATCGTCTTCGCGCTGGTGGCCGAGATGTTGCGCCTGCCTCGCATCGCCCTGAGCGTCACGCTGACCGGCCTGCTGCTCGCAACCGGCATGACCCTGCCGCTGCTGGGTCAGGACACCAGTGTTTTTAGTGGCACCTACCGCATTGATACGCTGAGTATCTGGGCAAAACTCATACTGCTGCCCGCGACAGCCTTGTCAATCTTGCTGGCGCGTTCAGAGCTCGGCGGCAGTGACCGTGAGGGCACCGCCTATGTACTGATCTGCCTGGTCAGCCTGGGCTCGTTGGTGCTGGCCAGTGCCGGCGACACCATGCTGCTGGTGCTGGGCATATTATTGTCCGGCCTGGGTTCTTTTGCCCTGGTGGCCTATCCGCGCGACGATAAGGCCACCGAAGCCGCGATGAAGTTCTTTGTCTACGGCTCGGTCACCGGCGCCGTGATGATCTATGGTCTCAGTTTCTGGTTCGGCGGCACCGGCTCGACGCTGCTCAGCGACCTGTCCCGCCTCGATGCCACGCCGGTGGTCGCCGCCGTTGGCCTGGTTGCCGTTATCGTCGGGCTGGGTTACAAGGCCTCCCTGGTACCGTTTCACTTTTGGGCACCGGATGCCTACGAAGGCGCGCCTGTGTCGATCGCGGCGTACATGTCGGTGGTCCCCAAAATCGGTGCCATCTTCGCCCTGGCCCAAGTGGTGCGCGATTTACCCATGGGCACAGACTGGCCGCTGCTGATCGCCGTGGTCTCCGTGCTGACCATGACCTATGGCTACCTGGCCGCGCTGGTGCAAAACAACATAGTCCGGCTACTGGCCTATTCGTCCATTGCCCAGGCGGGCTATTTCCTGCTCGGTATTGTCGCGGTCGGTACAAGCCCGCTGGCACTCACATCCATGATCATTTTTGCCGCCGCCTACGCCGCGATGAATCTGGGCGCCTTCGCCGTCGTCATGCGCACCGGCCGAACCCTCGATGCCTTCTCCGCTGTCGGCCGTAATAATGTTGCCATGGGGGTTGCGATGGTGGTGTTTCTGCTTTCCCTGGCCGGCATCCCGCCACTCGCCGGTTTTGTGGGAAAGTTCCTGCTGTTCGGTGCCGCGATGGATGCTGGGTTTACCTGGTTGGTTGTGGTGGCAATCCTCAATAGCGTGCTGTCACTGGCGGTCTACCTGCGCATTGTTGTCGCCATGTACCGGCAGCCCAGTGATGACGTGTCAATTATAGAGAGTGCATCGATGCCATTGGTTGAACTGGTGGGCATTGTGGCCTTTATTTTCACCCTGGGTATTGGCTTGGCGGCGCAGGCCTTACTCGGAACAATTGGCTAATCCTGTATGCCAGCGAATTTAACCGGCGGGTACTGCAAAAATAAGAACAAATGCCAGGATAAGTCCGATAAAAATAAACAGGCTACGCTCCCGATGGTTCCGGCAAACTGAAAAGGCCACGACACACTGCAGCAAGTAATAAAAAGCAAAAGCTCGCGATGCCAGTGCAATAATCTCAAAGGTCGATCCGGACCAGGCCAGTGCCATCGCAGTTGCTCCCACCAGTAAATACCCCCAACGCGTGTCAATACGTTGTTTGCTGGCCTCCTTCATATTGGCGGCAGCGGCGAGGGTATCGGCGACGGCGGCAGAAAACTGCGACATGCTGGCGGCCACGATCAAAGGCAGAGGTAACAGCAGTGAGGCCGTTGCCGCCAGGGTGATCAGGCTGTTGTCGCCATACTTGCCTTCCAACACCGGTACGATGGGTTGCGCCAGCGCCACGAAAAGCACATAGATGCCGAGTGAAAAATATTGCGACCAGCGTGATGCACGGATGCGGGTAGCCACATCAAAATGCTCACCCAGGTAACGGGTTGTCTCAAAGCCTTGAACAACGATCAGCGTGCCCGCCACGATGGTGGCAATCTCCCAGGCGGTTCGTTCGGGCATTTCAGGCAGAGTGAATTGGTTTAGCGTCAGGAATTGATTGACATCATAAACACCGAACAGAATGAGTAGCGCGGCAAGGATCACAATAGTTACATAAAGCGCCCAACGCTCCAGATTTTCCAAGGGCTTTAAGCCACCGAACAGGCCGATGATGGTGATTACGGCAATAACGATAGTGGTCAACAGGCTCTTGTTGAACGCGGTGTCCAACTCGAAATTTGCAAGAACGAACGCAGAAAGAATGTGGATATACAAACACACCGAGACCACATAGGCGGCAACCAGCGCAAAATCGGAAAGCCGCTCAACAAAAACCGTCAATGAATGACTGCCTGTGGCCAGCACGGGTTCTGCACAAAGTATATTGTGCCGGACAATGCTGCCGACCAAAAAGGCAACAAACGCCACAACGACCATTGCCAGTACCGCATAGGGGCCGACTGCACTTGCCAGAATAGGTACGACCACAAGAAACCCGCTGCCAAATATTGATGCCAGCGGTGTACTCATCGCAGGAACAATGCTCCTTACTGCCATGCCGCTTGTCCCTGTATTGCAAATAGGCTGATAGGGTTGGTGATTTGGTGGCATAGAGCCCGCTCCATCATAAGCTTGAGATACGTCGCCATAGAACTCAGCCAAGTAGGGTGGGCAGGCTTTTCATGCCCACCCTACTTGGCTAGTGATTCTGATAACGGTTAAGGTCAAACAATCCGGACAAAACCAACTTACTTCGTGCCTGTGCATCTTGAAACCAGTCCGCCAGATCCCAGAATTCAGGATTGGTTCGCCTTACGCCGTACTGATCGACGAACTTTTTATAATCGCCATAATTTCGGATAGCCGCGCAGCGTTTGGCGAAATCATCAATTTCTGACAGCGCTACAGAAAAAAAGAAATTGGGATAGGAACCTTCCAACCACTTTACCACGGTCATCGTATCCTGGCTTATATCAGAGCGGTCCCGCTCCCGTTCGTCTGCAAGAAATGAGGTAACATTCTTGTAAGCCTTGTTGCGGATCAGTGTATAGGCCAGATCTGTTTCCGGCTTGTCCGTCCTGACTCTCACAAAGGCAACGTCCGGAAAAGCGTGTAAGTTTTCGCCCTGCAGTTGTGCAATCTCATTCATAGCACGATCTGCACGCACTGAGGATATTTCAGCCAGTACATTTTTACAGTCGATATTGCCACAGTGGTTCATGGCTTCCGCCTGTTGTGACACACCGGAAAGCCTGTTCTTAAGGTGTTGGTATAGTTCCCGCTGAGGGTCATCGGTCTGGTAACCGATCACCGACTCGGTGCTCAGCCATTCCTGCGGTGCGGAAAACAGCTCATCAATCGTACTCCGCTGGCCAACATACCAGGCATCGCGTATCGCCTTTCGTCGACTTGCAGGGAGAAAGGCCAGGAAATAGTCCTCCCCTTCCATGCGCAGGAAATCCATGTAAATTCTTGTACTCATTCGATGACCTATGTTGCCATAGACATTAAATCCAGCCACCAGCAAATAATGAATACGTTCAAATAATGGGTAATCAATAACCCAGGCCGTCTCTGGATTCCTCCCTACCAACCCGTAAGCCACCGAGCCGCTGTCAAAATGGCGAAAAATAGTCAGTGCTGCATTGGGATTTCCACCATCACCATCCCAGATGTAATTCATCGCATGATCCAGATCATGGGTACCGATGGTCTTGAACCAGGCCTGTTTTTTCTCCATGTAGCGCCGCTGTCCTTGCCAATAATCCGTCCAGATGCGAAGTAAATCCAGATTTCCGCCACCATCTGCAGGAACCTGCAGTTCATTCACCATCTCACCGATAAACTGGCCACTGTTGGTAATGACCGGTTGCTCCGGGTCAAAAAACATTACCCAGAACTGGTCTTCAATCACGTTTAATGCTATCTGCCCACGGCAGACCGGCCCCTTGATGAAACCTTCGATAAAGAAATGAGCGTTATCCAATAGAAATCGGTAGCGTGATTCCTCGGGTATGGCGGAAAAAACCTTGAACGGATTGGAAGCGATTTCCGTCTCGTAGGATGGCAGTTGATGTACCTTGTAATCCGGTGTCAGAAAAAGCTCACGATAACGCTGCATACGCTGATCGGAAAACTCGTAAACGATGTGATTTTTTGCCACGATGCTTGGGTGATATCGCAGCAGTCGGTAGTAAAATTCTGCGGTACCCGGATCATCATAGGGCCGCAGAGTCGGAATCTCATCGATTGCCTCTCCTTGCGGTGTAGTAGAACGTACCAAACGATAGAATTCCCGTGCGGGTGATCCAGAAAAATGGATATGTGCATGAAACAAATGCTCATACAAATAGCGGCTGACCAGGCGTTGCTTGCTGGATGGCTGGTTTAAAAAACGTTCCCATTGTTTGATTTGCGGCAGTACCGTGGTGGAAGGCCCAGGCGCTGACGGTGTGGGAGAGCCCTGCGCGATCCAGGAAACGAGTGTACGATACTCTGCTTCAGACAGATTTGGCATCGCATAGGGCATTCCCCATAGGGGATTTTCAAGAGCGAAATCATCTACCTTTTCCAGTGTCGGGCAGGTCTGTTCCCTGTTAAGACCAAGGGTAAAACTGTCCGGCAACCGATCGGCATCAGGTTGGGGGTGTTGCTGTTTCAAACGTAACAGGTGATAGAGCACCGAGTTTTTCAGATTATTTTCCGGGCTGGATGGCCCCTCGTTGAGTACCGGAGAGAACCCTCGTGAGCGCCACTCGGCCGGGGTTTTGGCATCAATAAACAGCCGTGTTGGTTGCATTTCGCTAATACGTTTGGGTTCATAGATGCGCTCGTCACTGGCACCTCGACGAAGGCCTTCATTGGATGACAGCTTTAACTGGCAAGGTGCATCGTAACAGCCATGGCAAACCACACAGCGTCGTTCCAGAATAGGCTTAACTTTTCTCTCAAATTCTTCTGGATTACTTAGCACTGCCGATGATGACAGCTGTTTAAGATCACTCTCCATGGAGTGCGGTGTCTCCTGCAGTCCATAGCTGATGGCAGCTAACAACAGGATAAAAAGAATAATTATTGGTACTCGACTTCTGCTTGATACTTTCTTCATCAAAAAAATCACTGTCGTTGAAGATGGTAAATGTCCTCAAAGCCGCCATAAATCTGGATTAATCAGTTGGCCACCTCAAGGTAAGTCTAGGTTCAAGATCGGTGTCTGACAGGGTGTTTACCGTCTGCACAAATCCACAGGGTGAAACTCTTTGCGGATATCAGAGGGTTACAACCACACCACATTAATCTTCTTGGTAAACCTTATCCTGTCCTTCCACTAAATAGGCATGTTCTTGCCTCAGTGAAGATTTGTGTCTCTGATGCTGTTACCACCCGCCAATTTTCGCCAGGTAAAGTGCTCGTACACCCCCGACCAGTACATACCAAAGCCGATGGCAAACAGCAGCTCTTCAATGGGCATAAAGCCAACGGTTATACCTGACAGCACCTCCATATTCCAAACCCGATCAATATAGCCCGGTGCACTCCACTCCAGGCCCGCCAGGAAAATGGCGTAATAGACCAAAAAGAGTAAACCACCAATCCAGGTTTTTCGTTTCAGATCCGGTCGGCAGAGCATCGTCGCCACGGCGCCGGCAAACATGGCAAGAATAGAGGGATATATTGGATTCCAGGGAAAGAAATAGAATATGATAAAAACAACAAACGGTGTTGCCAAAGCCTTGTAATGGTAACGATGCAGGGGACGATTACGCTCATCGCTGGCCAGCACTTGTGGAATTTTTTTGCTCAGTAGGTTGTAGAATACGGAGCCGATACCACCTATGCCAAAGCAGAAAATCAGGCTCTCGATATCAAAACCGGTATTCTTGGCCAGATCAAACAAACTGGGGGGCATCCAGTATTCCGGCACAAACAGTGGTTCACTTAATCCAAACGGCATGGTGAACAGGCTTGCCCACAACATCGCTCGCCGCTGTGCGGGAAATGCTACGTAGACCAGCGCCCAAGGAATCAAAAATGCACTCGACCAGAGTAACCAAATGTATTGATCGGAATTCATATTGTCCCTTACTTCGTTGTTATTATTATTTCTTGCTTTCAGCCATTGTGGTTCAGTTTGCAGATGATCATCATAACATCTATATCATCATACCCGCGAAGATCTCATTACTGGATATGCCGCTTGCTCTTCACAGATCGGCAAAAATGAGCCCCACTTCACCTCAGGGGATTACCGCCAAACCGATCATCCGATGCGCGGCCCACCGCTCCTTGATAAGAAATATACCTACCAACTTGCCAACCATAGCCACCGCCAGAAGGGCGAGTGAAAACCTCCAGACAAGCGGAGATTCCCAATCGATCTCAACCAGGTTGAGGGAGAGCCCTACATAGACGAAATTATCGGTGTAAACAGGTCTTTCAGACATTGCTTGAACTAAAGAAGGCGTAAGACTTTCATAAACACAGGTGAGCTATAGGCCGCCGGGCAGTCCTTTCACGTTGATGACTTCGAAAACGGTCTGTCTCTAGGGGGTGTTAACAATCATCTTGACAGACTCCTAGGCATTATGCCGCAAATTTTCCCGAAAGCAGTTGCCCGAGAAAGCGCTCCTCCCTGCTATCAATCGAGCGAAACATGACTCCGATACCATTGTTTCCAACATGCACCACCCAGCCATGTAAATTGCCACAAAGGGGGATCTCAATTTCCACCACATTGCTTGCCGATGCCGCACGCCAGGCGAGCTGAATAAACATACCGTCCGGGGAGATGTCGCGTGTCCGGCCATGCAGTGATAAGCCATCATGGCCACGTACAGTTACGTCCAGCGATAACGGGCAGCGTTTTTTCAATCGATGTTCCATGCTCATATTTTTTCTCCTGCGCTACAGCGCATCATGTGCTGACTAATATAGGTTGTACATAAGGAACCTCTAATTAATTAATTCATTACCGGCGACCATGAGTCAAAGTAGATAATCTCTGCATCACCTGTTTCAGTTACTGCGCTTCTTCATCCCGAACCCGTACCGTCAGAAATTTCTTCCATTGATTGCGAGGCGGAAAAAATGCCGGTGTTTTACGTACATATTCATTGTATGACTCACCAAACTCAGCCTCGGCACGCCGCTCTTCGGCCCTGGCCAGGTGCACATAAGCGTAGAGCAAAATGGGCGCCATCAACACGGTAAGCAGTGTCGGCCACTGCACCAGAAAAGCAATGATAACGAGGAACAACCCTGTATATTGTGGATGGCGGACGTAAGCATAGATGCCGTCGGTGACAAGACCACCGCGAGCGGCGTGGATCTGCGTCCAGCCTTTGGAAAGCAGCGTGTAGCCGATAAGCATCAATACCAGACTCAAGCCCATCACAATCGCCCAAGCCAGGGTTGAACCACCGAACACCACCACCCAGAGGTGGCCAAACTTGTGGTTGAAGGGTTGCAATACTGGATAAGCGTCACCCAACCAGCCTGTCAGCAGATAGATGGTCAAAGGAAAGCCGTACATCTCGCTAAAGAGTGCCACCAAAAAGGCTGCCACTACTCCCATGCTTCGCCATTCTTCACTGCCCCTCGGCTTGAGAAAGCTCAGCATGAAAAAGAGGAAAATACCAACGTTAAAGGCTGCCACCACCCACATACCGTAGGCGTATCCGAGTTCACCCTGCATCGATCAATCCTCCCCTACTTCTGCTTGGTTAATCCAGCGGCCGCTGAAACACAAACTCCGCCACGGACAGATGCTTATCATCGCCACGCCGGATCTCGACCCGGATACGATAGAGTTCCGGGTTGTGCAAGGTGAAGTAGTTACCGTAGCTCAACGGCTCATTGCGCATCGGCTCTAATTCCTCTGGGCTTCTTTCCAAACCCAGCGGGAAAACAGCGGCCTTGACTCTGGCATCGGTGATACGCTTTCCAGACTTGCTGTCGAACAGGGCGACCAGTACGTGGTAACGGTGCTCCTTGCCTGCATCACCACCGTGCATAGCGGGATATTCCTGGGTAATCTGCGCCGGAATAACACCGAGATAGACACTCAATCCATTGATCAGTTGATGACGCTTTGAGTCATCGGCCATAGTGATATTTGCAGCAAACACCAAACAGAAAAAAACCAGTAGCTTTCTATATGACATGGTCTTAATCCTCCTTGGCACGCTATCTGTTGCAACGACCGGATCTCCACTGAATCTCAGCCGGGAAACAACTAATGGGTGGGTACTGGAACTCCGGTGGCTGTCCTCTGTTGCCCTTTACGATGTGCGCAGTTCCAGTGTCATACCGCACTTGGGGCAATGGCCCGGGCCTTGCTGCTCGATCTCTGGGTGCATGGGGCAGGTGTATATTGTCGGCTCGTCCATCGCCTTGTTTGATACGCTTGCTGCTGGATACTCATGATTTTTGCCGCCGCAGCAGCTATGAGATTCTGTTGCCGGCTCAGGCGACGCAGCGTTTTTTTCACTGCAACCGCAGCCATTCTTCACCTTGGTTCCAGTCTCTTCCTGGAGATACTGCTTCGGTGACGCCAGGAATTTTCCCAGGCAGTTCTCACTGCAAAAATAGTGTATCTTGCCCGCATACTCTGTGTAGTGTTCTGTCGCTTCGCTAACATCCATTCCACATACTGGATCGGTTTTCATATTCTTTCTCCTTCATCGATTCACTGCTCTTACTTCCTTTCCCGGCAAATAGAGAGGGAGGATGAAAATCACTATCCCATCGTCAATTTGTCGACTCAATCAAGTAGCAGATTTCATCGCCATCGGGCTCACCGTCCGGCATCGATTTCCACTTTTCCAATGCCTCGTCCATACGTTTCTGCAGCCTGTTTAACTCGACCAGCCTGTCCCTGTTCTCATTGATGCGTTGTTGAATAATGTCGCGTACCAGTGGACAGGGTGATTGTCCCGTGCTGCTGTGATCGAAAATAATTTGAATATCGCTCAAGGTGAAACCAAGCCCCTTGGCCCGGCATATGAATTTCACTTTTCTTATGTCGATGCTACTAAAGAGCTTGTAACCGTTATCAGGGTTGCGTGAAGGCATCAATAAACCAATGCGCACATAATGTCGTATTGCGTCCGGCGTCGCTTGTGCCACTTTTGATAACTCACTGACCGTTAACATGCTCTCCACCTACAAGGTTATTGAACCGCTTATTTCCCAGTCATTTTGAGCATAGACCCTAGGTGCAGCACGCAGGTCAATAGACTTTTTCATTTTGGAAAGAATTTTCAGTGATGCGCCTATTCTTCACGAATAACCATCTGATGCGCTACACCTTGTCCTAGAGCTATGATATTTTTCACCGCCAGTGTCACAGGGTCGATTACCCAGATCTTCGGTTCACTGCGGCTGGAGACGTAAAGCTTGTTGAGATTGTTAAGGTAAGCCAGATGGTAAGGGGTGGGACTCAACTCTGAGATTTTACGCTCACCGCTGGAGAGATCAACGCGAGTGATCAAACCGTCCTGTTTGCTCGTCACAAACAACCAGCGCCCGTCAGCGGAGATATCGATACCGTGTGGCTCCTGGCCCACCGCATAGGTCTGCTTGAGTGTGCCGCTGGCAAGATCAATCACCGACACGGACGCATCACCTGTATTGGCGGTATAGAGCAATCGTCCCTGGAAGCCGAGTACCATGTGCTCTGGCTTCATGCCGGCCTTTAGCTCACGTACGTGTTTCCAGGTTCGGGTGTCGATTTCACTGATGGAGTTCGCGCCGGCATTGGATATATACAAGCGATTGCCATCATTTGAGAAAACGGCATAGTTCGCCCATGGACCCGTATCGATCGATACCAGCACCGACATTTTGCCAAGATCGATTATCGATATTCCACCAAGCCCCGAATGAACCGCCACTGCAATTTTTCCATCAGGTGAGACAGCCGTGTGGTGGGTAAGACCCCGCACCGCGATACGGCGTATAACATGGCCATGTTTCAAGTGTATGATCGAGAGATAGCTTTTACCGGCAGATTGGGTACGGTCGCCATCCCCCCCTCTATGGTGAGCGGCATGATCTGCGTCGCTGACTGCAGCCGGCTTTTGCGGGTCTGATGATATGCTGTTCTGCGGCGGCTGCATGCTGCCCGCAACCAGGTATTCAGAGTTGGGGCTGCTGGATAGGCCGTGGGCGTTTTCCAGTTCATCGATGCGGCCCACGATCATGTCCGTGTTAAGATCAATGATCACAATCTCATTTGCACTTCCGGTCGGCACGTACATCATCGGCCCGGCCATCGCCAGTGATGGCAGCAGCGAGACTACAATGAAGATAAGTCCATACTTATTCATGGTTATTTTCTCCTGGTTTTTTTATCTTCTTCTGCGGGCACCTCTTTTCCAGGCCTATAAAAAACCGGGGTTCCTTTCTTACTCCCTCAAGAGTAGTCGAAGATCCACAGAATATATTTCCTGTAAATCTTAAAAACAGGATTTTTCATGGCCGCCTGTCCAGGGCATTTCATGTTCCGGGCGGTGGTTGGTTTCTCCGTAGAGCGGGTGGCGCCGCGAGGTTGTCCAATTCGATCTCTTCACTGTCATGCACCCAACTTCGGCGTAATCGCTCCAGCCAGCCAGCACCAAGCTTTGCGCCGACTTCAGCCAGTGTTTTTTCTATCTGTTCTTCCGTTATCTGCAGCAAGTCATAGGTAACACTTACCCTACTCTCCTCGATAACCACCTCTTGTACACCCATCATTTTCATCAAAGATGAAATGATCAATTTCCGAGTCTCGTCATCCAATGGTTCGGCCAGAGTCATCGTTCGTCGTTTAAGAATTTTATTTCGCTCTTTTCCTACCTTGCTGCTATAAAGTCCTGGATGATCAAGAAACGTCTTTCGGCACTGCTCTGAGCAAAAGTGAAAAAACATCTTGTGGTACTCGACAGTGGGCGTGTCAGGCGTCGTTTCCATGCCACATACCGGGCAACTACCGCTCACCATACTCATCGTAAACCTCCTTCTGTATTTTTATGACGGACTTTCATAGCCGCTGACAAACCCTTGCGCCTGATCATTTAGGCGACATTAATTATTCTAGACCTGGATTTAACCAATAAGTGCATAAGTTGGGATAGTATCTGGAAAAGGATTCGGCCAAGGGTCTCTTCACCTTGCCTGGCTTGATAGCTCGACTAAACTTAGGGCCTCCGCAATCAATGAGTGGAAGAGTTCATCAATCAATTTCGGGATACAAACCATCATGGATGCCGGCCACGTTCCGTCATTACTCACGATTAACAGCGGTTCATCCAGCCTGAAGTTTGCCTTGTTTGCGATCCAGGACTCGAAACCACCCATGTGTCTGTACCGGGGCGAAATCTCGGCGATTGGTGGTGATGGCCGGTTTCATGTCCGCGACCGCCAGGGTGCCCCGTTGCAGACACGCAAGGTAACGGTTGCCGATCATCAACAGGCCCTGCAACAGTTGCTGGCGTGGCTGTCGGAAGAGACGGCGGCATCGGGACTGATGGGTGTCGGCCACCGTGTCGTACATGGTGGGCGTCGTTTTCAACAACCGGCCCGCATAACGGAAGATGTACTGACCTATTTACAGTCGTTGTCCGCTCTGGCGCCAAATCACCAGCCCCCCTGTCTGCTGGGCATCACCACGTTGCAACATCTCCAGCCCCAATTGCCGCAGGTCGCCTGTTTCGATACCGCATTCCATCATGACCGCCCAGCTGTGGAGCAGCGCTTCGCCCTACCCGACCGGCCCGAGCTGGAAGAGGTCTGCCGCTATGGTTTTCACGGCCTCTCTTATGACTACATTGCGAAAGTCCTGCCAGATCACCTGGGCGCCGCGGCGGACGGCAGGGTCATCGTTGCCCATCTGGGCCACGGCGCCAGCCTCTGCGCCATGCACAAGCGCCGCAGCGTTGCCACCACCATGACCTTCACGCCGCTGGACGGCATCCCCATGGGCACGCGCTGCGGCTCCATCGATCCCGCTGTGGTGTTATACCTGCTGCAACAAGGGATGAGCGCAGAACGCATTTCCGACCTGCTGTATTTTCAGTCCGGACTGCTGGGTGTCTCTGGTGAGAGCAGTGATATGTCCCGGCTGCTGGAACAATCCAGCAAGCAGGCACGGCAGGCCGTCGAACAGTTTGTCCACCACACGGTGCGCGCCATCGGCTCACTGGCCGCCGCGCTGGGCGGCGTGGATGCCCTGGTTTTCACTGCCGGCATTGGCGAGCATGCCGCACCGATCCGTGCCGCTATCGGCGACGGGTGCGAATGGTTGGGCCTGCACCTGGACA
>CAZTPE010000036.1:0-14199 GCA_964614545.1 uncultured Ectothiorhodospiraceae bacterium | reverse complement strand
TATCCCGGCACCTTCGAGGGCTACGTCACGGATCTGGCGCGTGCCTGGCTGGATGCCCTCGATGATGAACAGCGTAAGGAAGTCGCTGTGTTCGCCTGTGGTCCGCACCCCATGCTGGAAGCGGTGGCCGCCTTGGCGCGGGAATACCGGCTGCCCTGTCAGGTGTCGCTGGAGGAATTTATGGCCTGCGGCGTCGGCGGCTGCGCCGGCTGCGTGGTGGAGGTACAGACGAATAGTGGCCCGGCCATGAAGCGCGTCTGTGTGGATGGACCGGTGTTTGAGGCGAGCGCGGTGTTTCCGGCGGTTTGAGGTAGCCAGGGTCTGTGTAGGAGCGGGCCATGCCCGCGATGGACAGCGTCCTGTGCATACATTGTGGGAGCGGCTTTAGCCGCGAATTTGGTAACCCTGATGCACTGTTCGCGGTTGAAGCCGCGCCCATGGTTGTTACATACCGATTAAGCCTGACAGGCCTGTGCTCGAGAGGACTCATCGCGGGCATGGCCCGCTCCTACTGGATTATCCGGGCAAATCTCAGTATGGCACCTTATCCGTCAACGCCATCCACTTGCGGAAGCTGCTGTCAAAGCCCTCGCAGGCATATTGCTCCACGAGTAGTGAGCGCTCGGCATAGGGCTGGCAGAGTTCCCGTGCAATCCAGCGGTCATCGAAGCCGGCATGACTGGCATCTTCGCCACTGGCGGCAAACACCACCCGCTCAATCCGTGCCCAGTAAATGGCCGCCATGCACATGGGGCAGGGCTCGCAACTGGCGTAAAGTACGCCGCCACTCAAACTGAAATCTTTCTCTTTCCTGCAGGCGTCACGGATGGCCTGTACCTCGGCGTGGGCGATGGGATCATTGTCGAGGGTGACGCGATTATTCCCCCGGCCGATCACTAATCCCTTGCGCACGATCACCGCGCCAAAGGGGCCGCCACCCTCGTCCACGGAGCGGTTGGCCAAGTCGATGGCCTGTCGTAGGAAGTCCTGATCGCTCATCTAGTGTAGTGTCCTGAATATAATGTATATTCAGAGCCCTCCAAATGGGTTGCAGCACGGCGGCATTCGCAGGGAATGTCGGTACCTTTCCAAGAATGCCAACACAGCGGCAGCCCATTTGGGGGGCTCCCTTCGGGCGGAGCGCTAAAACCCCATCTGCGTTGTTGCATTTTCTCGACGTAGGCCCACTATGCCTTCAAAAATGCGCCTAGCAGATGGGGTTTTAGCGCTCCGCTGAATATGCATTATATTCAGGACACTACACTAGTGTATGCGGGTCACGTTGTCGGTCTTGTCGCCATCGTCCCCGGCGGGAAAACGGTAGGCCTCCATGTCGATGTGGCTGATGTGGCTGCCGATAATGTCGATCTGCCCGTGATAACGCCGCTCGCCATCGCTGGCAAATTCGAAATCGTAACGGCGTTCGAGCTGCATGTGTCCCCGGGTATTGCGGCGCAGGCGGATGCGGATACACACTACCGTGTCATCGAGAAACTGCACCTGCCGTTGGTCGCAGGCGCGGCGTCCGGCGGCGCGGGCGATCTCCCGGGTGCGCAGGGTGTCCCACCAGTACCAGAAGCCGCCGGCAAGGGGGAAAAACCACAGCCAGTCGTTCATCGTCGGCCCATCAGTAGTGGGGCGGCGGCGTTTCTTCCGCGGCCGAGGCCATTTCGCCACTATTCAGGCCGCGCATCTGCTGCTTGATCCGCTCCAGCTCGGCGCGCAGCGCTTCAATACTGCGCTGCTGCAACAGCAGGGTCTCATTGACGGCCTCCAGAGTCGCCTCTTGATGCGCGTAGCGGATTTCCAGGTCGATCAGTCGGGATTCCATGCTTGGCTTGGCTTTTTGGTTAGAATGTCCGGTGATCATTGGGCAATCACTGTGGCAGGTCAAGATGTCGATATCCAACAGCACACAACATGGCCAGCTGGCCGACAAGTGGAACACACGCTACCGCGAGGCGGGCGCTGCCGATGCAGCACAGGTGTTACGGGAAAACCACCACCTGCTGCCCGCCTCGGGCGCGGCGCTGGACCTGGCCTGTGGCCTGGGTGGCAATGCCCTGCTGCTGGCGCGGGCCGGGCTGCGCACCCGAGCCTGGGATATCTCACCGGTGGCCATTGAGCGGCTGAATGCCGAGGCCTCCGCAGCCGGGCTGCCGCTGCGCGCCGAGGTGCGTGATGTGCTGGTTGCACCGCCAACGGCTTTGAGTTTTGATGTGATCGTCGTCAGCCGTTTCCTTGAACGCGACTTGTGCCCGACGCTGATGGCTGCGCTGCGTCCCGGCGGGCTGCTGTTCTACCAGACCTTCACCCGCGACAAAGCGACCCCCGGCGGGCCGGCGAACCCGGATTTCCTACTTGCAGAGAATGAGCTGCTGCGGTTGTTCGGCGGCCTGCGCCTGCGGGTCTACCGTGAGGAAGGCAGCATCGGCAACGTGCAGCACGGCTTCCGCAATGAGGCCCTGCTGGTGGCACAGCAGCCGGACTGATGGCCCGTCAGGGCTGTTCCACTGCGCGGTTCTCGCCCTTGGAGGATTCCCAGCGCAGGATGCCTTCCACGGCATCCTCGGTGAGCTGCGGGGTGATGTAGGTAATGAACGAATAGACATAATTGCGCAGGTGGCGCCCTCGGTGTACGCAGATGCAACTGGTGCTGGGCTTGAACAGGTGCCCGGCATCCAGCACCGCCAGCTCGCCATCCTCCGTTTCATCCAGCGCTGTTTCGGCAATCAGGCCCACGCCCAGTCCCAGCTTGACGTATTTCTTGATGATGTCCGCGTCCAGTGCGGTGAGTGCGATGGTGGTCAGCAGGCCGGCATCGGTAAAGGCCTGATTGATGGCCGACCGGCCGGAGACGCTGTGGTCATAGGTGATCAGCGGATGCTGGGCCAATGCCTCCAGGGTCAGCTCCGGCTCCCGGGTCAGGGGATGATCCTGCGGTGTGATGACGGCCATGTTCCATTCGCGAAAGGGCAGCATGACCAACTCGTTGGGCATGTTTTTGGTCGCCGTGGTGATGGCCACGTCCGCCGTGCGTGACAACAGCATTTCGTGAATCTGTGCCACGTCACCTTGGTGGATACGCAGGGTGATGCCTGGGTACTCCCTTGAGAAGCGGGCAATCACTGGTGGCAGGGCATGGTAGGCCTGGGTGTGGGTGGTGGCGATGGAGAGGGTACCGCGGCTGTCGTCATTGGCCTGCTGGGCCAGTTGGCGAATGTTGTCCGACTCGGTGAGGATGCGCTCGGCCATCTCGATGATGCCCTTGCCGGTCGGTGTCACACCGGTCAGACGCTTGCCGTGGCGTTCGAAGATTTGCACATCGAGCTCTTCTTCCAGCAGTCGGATCTGGGTGCTGATGCCGGACTGTGCCGTAAACAGGCGTTCTGCCGCCGTTGTCACATTCAACCCACGCCGGGCGACCTCACAGATGTAACGCAGTTGCTGGAGCTTCACGACCCATCATTCCTTATCTAATTCCGAGAATATAGCTAGGTTATTAATTATTTAATCTTATATAAAAAATAGTCTAGTCTTTTACCATTATCGGGGCAATCAGGCAGTGACCAGAACACCCCTACACACTTAATCAATATCAGCGAAGAGCATAATGTTTGCGAACAATATCACACAAAGAGAAAACCGGCCTTCAGCGAGCAGCCTTCCGGGTCGCCAAACGGGGCACAAGACAGTAGCAGCACACATTTAGAGCAACATACATTTAGCGACAACCTATTCGAAGGACAGGAGACCTGACGATGAACTTCAAACCCCGTTTTGCCACCCATCTTATCTGCGGCCTGGTGCTGGGCGCCAGCGCCTTCAGCGCACAGGCCGATAATTACGAAGACGGCTTGATGGCCTTTGCCGTAGGCAATTTTCAGGAGGCCGGCCGCCTGTTTATGAATAGTGCCGATGAAGGCAATGCTGGCGCTGAACACATGCTGATGCGGCTGTTCTCCGAAAATAAACTGTACTCTTCCAGCCTCGATAATGACACGCTTAAATGGACACGCAAGGCCGCTGAACGAGGCATCGCACAGGCACAGTTTGCACTGGGTGAGCTGTACATAAAACGTGGTGATGCAAAATCCGCCGTTAGCTGGTACCGCAAGGCCATCGCCCAAGGGCACCACAGTGCCTACTATAAACTGGGCCAACTGCTGGAAAAAGGCGCCGAGGGCATCAGTGCGGATCGCCGTGAGAGCCGTCATCTGTTCAGTATTGCCGCCTCCGAATTCGATGTGCATGCCCAAAAGGGTGATGCCACGGCACAAACTACCTTGGCCGGCATGTATGAAAAGGGCCAGGGCATGAGCAAGAATATCAAAATGGCGGCCAAATGGTATGACGCGGCGGCACATCAGGGTTATGCACTGGCCCAACTGAATCTGGGCCGCCTGTATGCCAGTGGTAAAGGCGTACCACGCAGCACCTATCAGGCGACTTACTGGCTGGATCTGGCCGCTGCTCAGGGCCTGCATGAAGCCCAGGTGCTGTTGAGTGAAATCAAGCGCTCTGGCAAGGCCAATATCGCCTTGGCCATGTAACGGCGGCCACAGGGCGCCATAGCATCATTTGCAGATATACGCCTGAATCCGTGGTTTCAGGACACAGATAATCCGTTCTCTCCCTCCCGCACCGCGGGCAACCTTTGGCGCCATTATCGGCGCCATTTTTTTGTGCGGGGGGAACCATGCAAGCGGCCCCCTGGCCTTGGGATTAATTTAGGCTTATGTCCGGCTGTCATCATCCGGGTCGGGAAAGTCTGGCGCAAAGTATTGAATCCACTCCGCCGCCGCCTGTTCACTGGTGAGCTGGCGGCCCTCCTGTTCGAGGATCTGTTGCCGGTAATGCTCGATATGGCACAGCTGCTCTACCATACGTGCACGAAACACATCGTCATGATCCAGAAACTCGATGCCGATCTCGAACTGATCGCCACTGGCATGGCACCACATCACACGTCCCACCGCCTGGAATACAGGAGTAACCAGTGGGATCTTGACGCGGATGATGCTGCCCGGCGATAAACTTGTCGAGGATTGGAAGGCGAGTCCGCCCAGGCTGATGTTTTTCAGGCGATCCGAATGCGCCTCAGTCAATTCCTCCGGCTGGAAATCGATGGGGATATCAGAGGGATGTCGAATATAGTTGCGCATCATCGGGTACCTCGGCAGGGTCGCCGATTATTCTCTGTTCCAACAAATATCTAGCGTGCCAGGAATTCATCTGTCATCTCCTTATAATAGGCACGTGCGCCACCTGTCATGAAAGAATATTTGTGTACGCCCCTGCTTTGCAGATAATACTGCAGCCAGCGCACCTGTTTGCCAGCCGCGTCATAAATTAGAAGCTCCCGCCCCTCTCTCAGGCTCTTGTGGATATAGCGATCCAGTTTCTTGCTGTTGTCGAGAAAGACGCGCCGCTCGCGCCCCGGGAACAGGCCCAGAGAATCACGCTGAAAACGATCGCGGACATCCAGTACATAGGCATTGGAGGATGCCACGCGTTCACCAAAGGTTCCCGGGCTGATCAGGCGTCCCCTGAAATCATCCTTGCTGATCAGCCTGTTGGGATTGTTCAGGGCTTCACCCAGCAGTTTGGCGGCCTCGGGGTAGGCCTTGGCCCAGTCCATGATGCCGGCATCGTAGGCATAGACGTTGGAAATATTGGCCTCGGCGCATTTCATGGCCGCCTTGTAGGATTTCATGCAGGTCTTGCCGTTACAGTAGACCACGATATCTTTCACGTTTTCGGCGCGAAGGTTTGCCATCCGGCCCGCAAAGTGTTCGCCGGAAAGGGGGATATTGATGGCACCGGTGATGTGCAGGGTCTGATATTCATAGGCGGAACGTACATCCACCACCAGCACCTCATGCCGCCGTGCCTTGAGCTGTTCCAGGGTGATGACGTTGACATTGGGATAGATCTTTCGCCCGGGAAATTCTGAGGTTTCTGCCATCACCAGCAGTGGCATCAGCAGCAAGGCCAGTGCAGCAAGGCGAAAGGTTAGGTGCGCTCGAATCATTTGATCTAAACCTGTGTTGCAGGGTGCGGTATTGTGCCACGGTTTTCCCCCGCGTGCGGATAATCCTGCCATCCCTGGCAGCAAAGGTTGGTCTTGCATTTTTCATCAAGCCCCATTATGTTGTGTCACAGCTTCGGTGCCACCCCAATCTCTTGGGGTAGGCCAAAAGGGAACCCGGTGAGAATCCGGGACTGACGCGCAGCGGTAAAGGGGAACAAAGGGCGCATTTGACACTGTCCACACAGGATGGGAAGTCGCGCTCCGAGGCCATCGGTCTGGAATATCCAGACCACAACCCCCAAGTCCGAAGACCTGCCGGAGCCGGCCGGCCGATCATACATCGGCCGCCACCCAACGCCTTCGCGAAACAGGCGTCAGGGCCGGAGGCTTCGCACGTTTTATCCCGAGAACTCCCGTGTCAGCGCATGCCCGCTGTACACCCTGACCTGCTCGTGCAGGCGCCCAATATCACTGGAGGCGCCCCATGCAAACCACAAACACCGCAGAACCCCTGGAATCAACACCAGCACCGACGCTGGTACTCTCAGAAAGTACCCTCGGCGAAGTCGAGGCCCAGGTCAGCGCGCCCGGCACTTACAAGGTCATCCGCCGCAATGGCAAGCTGACCCAGTTCGATGAGGCCAAAATCACTGTCGCTCTCACCAAGGCCTTCCTCGCCGTGGAGGGGGACGGGGCAAGCGCCTCACGCCGCGTGCACGATACCGTGGCCGAACTCAGCGGCCAGGTCAGTGAGGCACTGTTCCGCCATCTCCCCAGCGGTGGCACTGTGCACATTGAGGACATTCAGGATCAGGTTGAGCTGGCGCTGATGCGCGGCGGCCATCACAAGATCGCCCGTGCCTATGTGCTGTACCGCGAACAACACGCCCAGGTACGCCAGGCCGAGGCCGCGCGCAAAGGCAACAAGGCCGTGGGGAGTGTTCTCCACGTCACCCTCACCGATGGCCACCGCCAGCCGCTGGATGAAGGCCGCCTGCGTACCATCACCAACGAGGCCTGCGCAGGACTCAGTGGCGTCGATGCCGAACAGGTGCTGCAGGAAACCCTGCGCAACCTGTTTGACGGCATCATGGAAAATGAACTCGGTCCGGCACTGGCCATGAGTGCGCGCGCGCTTATCGAGAGAGAGCCCGATTACAGTTATGTCTCCGCGCGTCTGCTGCTCGACAGCTTGCGCCGTGAGGCCCTGACATTTGTCACCGGTGGAACTGATAGCGCTACTCCGGGCGAAATGGCTGAACGCTATGGCGATTATTTCAGGGTTTACATCCAGCGCGCCGTCCAACTGGAATTGTTGGATGAAGAGCTGGCCCGCTACGACCTCGCGCGCCTCGGCGCGGCACTCAAGCCCGATCGCGATCAGCAGTTCACCTATCTTGGTCTGCAGACTCTCTATGATCGTTATTTCCTGCATTCGGACGGCACCCGCTTTGAACTGCCGCAGGCCTTCTTCATGCGTGTCGCCATGGGCCTGGCCAGTAACGAGGTCGATCGTGAAGAGCGCGCCATCGAATTCTACGAACTGCTGTCATCTTTTGATTTTATGAGTTCCACACCGACCCTGTTCAACTCCGGTACCCTGCGACCGCAGCTGTCGAGCTGCTATCTCACCAGCGTGCCCGATGACCTCGACGGCATCTACAGCGCCATCAAGGACAACGCCCTGCTGTCCAAATTCGCCGGCGGCCTGGGTAATGACTGGACCCCGGTGCGTGGTATGGGTGCACATATCAAGGGTACCAACGGCAAATCGCAGGGCGTCGTGCCGTTCCTGAAGGTGGCCAACGATACCGCTGTGGCTGTCAATCAGGGCGGCAAACGCAAGGGCGCGGTGTGCGCCTATCTGGAAACCTGGCACATCGACATTGAGGAATTTCTCGAACTGCGCAAGAACACCGGTGATGACCGTCGTCGCACCCACGACATGAACACCGCCAACTGGGTCCCGGACCTGTTCATGAAGCGTGTCGCGGAAGAGGGCAAGTGGACCCTGTTTTCGCCGGATGAAACGCCGGACTTGCACGACCTCTATGGTAAGACCTTCGAGCAACGCTATGCCGAATATGAGCAAAAAGCCGCGCGCGGCGAGATGCGTGTATTCAAGACCCTGCCGGCACTGGAACTGTGGCGCAAAATGCTCGGCATGCTGTTCGAGACCGGCCACCCATGGATTGCCTTCAAGGACCCCTGCAACCTGCGCTCGCCACAGCAGCATCGTGGTGTGGTGCACAGCTCCAATCTGTGCACGGAAATCACCCTCAACACCTCACGTGATGAGATCGCAGTGTGCAACCTCGGTTCGGTGAACCTGGTACAGCACCTCACCGAAGAGGGTGAGCTGGATATGGCCAAGCTGGAGCGCACCATCAATACCGCCATGCGCATGCTCGACAACGTCATCGAATACAACTATTACAGCGTGCCGCAGGCACGTCGCGCCAACCTGCGTCATCGCCCGGTGGGCCTTGGTGTAATGGGTTTTCAGGATGCACTCTATCGCCAGGGCATCATCTACGCCTCCGAGCAGGCGGTGGAATTCGCCGACCGTTCCATGGAGGCCGTCAGCTATTTCACCATCAAGGCCTCTACCGATCTGGCCGAGGATCGGGGTCGCTATTCCTCGTTTGACGGTTCGTTGTGGAGTCAAGGTATTCTACCCATCGACTCAGTGGGGCTGCTGGCCGAGTCACGTGGTGATTACCTGCAACAGGACACCGGCAGTACGCTGGACTGGGACAGTCTGCGCGAACGGGTAAAGACCGTCGGCATGCGTAACTCCAACACTATGGCCATCGCACCGACGGCCACCATCGCCAATATCTGTGGCGTCAGCCAGTCCATTGAGCCCACCTATCAAAATCTGTTCGTCAAATCCAACCTGTCCGGTGAATTCACCGTGGTAAACCCGTATCTGGTGCGCGATCTGAAAGAACGAAAATTGTGGGATGAAGTGATGGTCAATGATCTGAAATATTACGACGGAAGTGTGCAGACCATTGACCGTGTGCCAGAGGAGATCAAGGCGCAATATACCTGCGCCTTTGAAATGGACCCGCGCTGGTTGGTTGAGGCCGCCTCGCGGCGGCAGAAATGGCTGGACCAGGCGCAGAGCCTCAATCTCTATCTGGCCGAGCCTAACGGCAAAAAGCTGGACACCCTGTACAAACTGGCGTGGCTGCGCGGACTCAAGACCACCTACTACCTGCGCACCCTGGGCGCGACCCATGTGGAGAAATCCACTATGGCCGATGCCTCTCGCGCCAATCGTCTCAATGCCGTTGGCAATGCCACGGAGACGGCCGAGGCGAAGGTGTGCTCCATTCTCGATCCGGAGTGTGAGGCCTGCCAGTAAAACGAGGCCGAAAGATCTTTTGCGTAGGGTGGGCATCGCCCACCATTGGCACAATTAAGGTGCACGCTGGTGGGCAGTGCCCACCCTACCTACATTGACCACCCATCAGTAAGTCCGCAAATCACGCCAATGGACGCAAATATAAAAAATAGTGAAATTACTTTTTTGCTTTTATTCGCGTCCATTGGCGTTCATTTGCGGACTCAACAAACAAGACTCAAGGAGACAACCATGCTGAACTGGGACAATCCACTCGCCAGCATCAACAAAGACACCCCCCGTCCCGGCGACGGTCTGCAAGACAATCCGGTCCTGATGGCTACCGCCGGTGAGGCGCCGGTCGTCGATCCACACCCGATGGTGGCCGATCAGGCGCTGGATGCCTTGCGCCAGGAACAAGAGCAGATTGGTGCCACCGGTCTGGAAGATATCGAAATGGGCGCCGAGCGTATCCGCGTCGATGACAAACGCATTATCAATTGCCGCGCAGATCTCAATCAGCTGGTGCCCTTCAAGTACCAGTGGGCATGGCAGAAATATCTCGATGCCTGCGCCAATCACTGGATGCCGCAAGAGATCAACATGTCCACCGATATTGCCCTGTGGAAGGATCCCAATGGCCTGACCGAGGATGAGCGCACTATTATCAAGCGTAATCTCGGTTTTTTTTCCACCGCCGATTCGCTGGTGGCCAACAACTTGGTGTTAGCCGTCTATCGCCACATCACCAACCCTGAGTGTCGCCAGTATTTGTTGCGCCAGGCCTTTGAAGAGGCGCTGCATACCCATGCCTATCAATATTGTGTGGAATCCCTGGGGCTGGATGAGGGTGAAATCTTTAACATGTACCGTGAGGTGCCGGCGGTGGCGCGCAAGGCGGAATGGGCGCTGCCGTTTACGCAGTATCTTGGTGACCCGCACTTTCACACCGGCAGCATCGAAAACGATCAACGCTTGCTGAAAGAACTGGTGGCCTTTTATGTCATCTTCGAGGGTATTTTCTTTTATGTGGGCTTTGTGCAGATTCTTTCCATGGGCCGACGCAATAAAATGACCGGTGTGGCGGAGCAGTTTCAGTACATCATGCGCGACGAATCCATGCACATGAATTTTGGCATCGACGTCATCAACCAGATCAAGATCGAGAATCCGCAGATCTGGACCGCCGTGTTCCAGCAGGAACTCATCGACATGATCCGTGACTCAGTGGAACTGGAGACGCAGTACGCCCGCGACACCATGCCCAACGGTGTGCTGGGGCTGAATGCGCCCATGTTTGAGGAATATCTGCAATACATCGCCAACCGCCGCTGTGCGCAGATCGGTCTGCCAGAACAGTACGCGGGCGCGGGCAACCCCTTTCCGTGGATGTCTGAGGTGCTGGATCTGCAAAAGGAGAAAAACTTTTTCGAGACGCGCGTGACGGAATATCAGACCGGTGGCGCATTGAGCTGGGATTGATCAATACGGGTATGCCACACCGGTGGAAGGTCCGTTATTCCCAGGGGTGTCCCTGCTCGACCTCAACCACGCGGTTGCGTCCTTGACGTTTCGCCTCATACATGGCGACATCGACCTGGTGCAGCAAATCGTCGGGGTCGGCGCAAGCGTTGACGTTGTGGCAATACACCAGACCGATGCTGACCGTGGTGTGTAGGGTCTGCCCGTCAAACTGGAAGTGGTGTTCGTTGATGGCGTCGCGTAGCTGCCGAGCACGCTGCCGGCCCGTTTCCAGCTCGGCTCGCAACAGCACCACGAACTCGTCCCCCGCATAGCGGGCTGCCAGATCCGTATTGCGCAGGCCCTGGCGCAGGATGCCGGCAATCTGTATCAACACTTCATCACCTGCCGCATGTCCGTAGTGGTCGTTGATATCCTTGAATTTGTCCACATCCAGCAGCAGAATGCAGACGCCTTGACTGTCGCCCTGCCGGCGACCATCCAGGCTCGCCAGTACCTGTTCGAAGTGACGCCGATTGGCCAGCTGGGTGAGGTGGTCGCTCTGTGCCAGGTGTTCCAACTGCTGGTTACTCTTGCGCAGCTCGCGAGTAGCGATATGCACACGTTCCTGCAACGAATCATTGAGCCTGGCCAATTCGGCCCGCGAGGCAATCAGTTCATCAACAGTGCTGCCGAGGCTGTCTGCCAACTGGCGGATTTCCAGCGGTGCCCGGGAGCTTATCTTTGGCAGTTCACTCTTGAAGTTGGTGTCGTGCAAGCGCTGACCGGCGTGGGCGAGGGTGTTCAGTGGTCGGGTAATCCAGCGTGCCAGTGACAGGCTGAAGGCCAGTGCCAGGGCAATGCCGGCCAGCGTCCACGCCAGTTCCGAGCCGCGAATCCGTGTGATCTGCGCCTCGATTTCCGCCTTCGGCTGGGGCACCATGATGCCCCAGCCCACCTTGGGCACGGAGGTATAACCAGCCACCATCTCAGCCTTTTTGTAGGGGGAATAGAACTCGGTGACACCGGTCTTTCCGGCCATCATTTTTTGCACAATAGGTAGGTGGGACAGGTCCTTGATACGCTCATTCGCCCAGTCCGGATTCGGATGCGCGATCACCCGTCCCAACGGGTCAACGATGGCCGCATGCCCCTGCTTGCCAAAATGAATGCCCTGGCGCAGCGCCTCGATGGCATTGATCTTCAGCTCCCCCACCAGCAGCAATGGTGAATTCATGGCGCCCGCGCCATGCAGCAATGTGCCCACCATCAGCGTCGTCTTGCCGGTGAAGGGATTTATCACTACCGGGCTGAGGAAGGTTCGGTCGGACACGAACAAGGTGCTGATAAAGTCCTCGGGGCCGAGGTTGAGCTGCGCGGCGGGGTGCTCTCCGATGGGATAACTGGTCGCCATACTGAGGATTCGCTGATGGTCATCCAGCAGGAAAACGGCGCGAAAGCCGTGCAGGTAGTCCAGCCCCTTGGCCAGCACAGCAGCATTCTGGGCCAGGTCTGCGGCATCCTCCAGCGCGATCATTTCCTCCCGCAGCAGGGAGATGGCAATACGGCGGTTACTCACATACTGGGTGATGGGTGCCGACAGGTTCTCCGCCAGCGTCTGATGCTTTTCACGAATTTCGCGCCAGGCATTTTCCCACGCCGCATAGTAGCTGTTGATACCCAGTATGCTCACCGGCAGCAGGGCCACAATGACAAAACTCAGGATCAGCAGGACGTTGATCGACTGTCCGCGCAGCAGGGAATGTGCGCGGGATTTAGCGTTCTCCAAATTGCATCATCTCCAACCGTGCCTCAAAGGGGGTTAGCGGTCTGAAAAAATCTCTCTGAAGATGCCCACCGCCATCCGTGGCCTGAACAAGCCGGGTGTGTCCAGGCCCCAGGCCCGCTATCAAAGACTGCGGCCAAAGACCTCCTGAAAACGACTGTCGAATTCATCGCGCGTAAACTGGTGATTCTGCGTGCCGTGCTTTTCGATCTTTATGGCCCCCAGCAGGGAGGCAATACGGCCGGTGGTCTTCCAGTCCATGTCATTCATCAGCCCATACAACAGACCGGCGCGATAGGCGTCGCCGCAGCCAGTGGGGTCATTGATGGCGGTGACCCGCACGGCCGGGATCTCCAGCCGGTGCTCGCGGGTGTAGATATGCGAGCCCTCGCCGCCACGGGTGATGATCAGCGCCTCGACGCGCTCGGCGATCTCGTGCGGCGACAGCCCGGTGCGTTCCTCGAACAGCTGCGCCTCGTAGTCATTGAGGGTGATCCAGGTAGCCTGCTCGGTGAAGCGCAGCAGATCTTCGCCATTGAACATGGGCATGCCCTGACCCGGATCGAAGATGAAAGGGATGCCCGCCTCGGTGAACTGTTCGGCGTGCTCGATCATGCCGTCGCGGCCGTCCGGCGAGACGATGCCGATGGTGACGCCCTCGGCGTCCGACACCTTGTTCTCGTGCGACAGGCTCATGGCGCCGGGGTGAAAGGCGGTGATCTGGTTGTCGTCCTCATCGGTAGTGATGAAGGCCTGGCCGGTGAAGGTGCTGGTGTAGACCTTGATGTGGGTGCGCGGGATACCGCAGCGGTCCATCCAGTTGCCGTACAGGTCGAAGTCGCTGCCCACGGTGGCCATAGGCAGGGGATCGCCGCCCAGCAGCTTGAGGTTGTAGGCGATGTTGCCGGCGCAGCCGCCGTATTCGCGGCGCATGTCCGGCACCAGGAAGGAGACATTCAGCATGTGCACCTTGTCCGGCAGGATGTGATTCTTGAACTTGTCGTGGAACACCATGATGGTGTCGTAGGCATAAGAGCCGCAGATCAGTGCAGACATCGGGTTTCCTTCGTTGCTTGTTGTGTTGAAAATTCAGGATTCAGGCAAGAACCAACCGTTATGCGGCCGGTTAAGCTGCCAGCGGCGGCAGGCGTCCGCAAATGCACGCCAATAAAGGCGAATAACCCTACCGTTTTATTATTTGCGTCCATTCGCGGATCCTGACGGGTTTTGCTTGTCGGACATCGTTTCGCGGACGGATTCAAATGAGCACCAGCCCCCAGACTATCACCACATTGGCCAGCGCGACCATGACCACCGCCGAGCCGATGTCCTTGGCGCGACCGGATAGCTCGTGCTGTTCGATGCCGATGCGATCCACCACTGCCTCGATGGCCGAATTGAGCAGCTCCATCATCAGCACCAACAGCAGGCTGCCCACCAGCAGGGCGCGTGCTACGCCGTCTTCGCCCAGCCACAGGCCGAATGGGATCAGCACGATGCACAGTGCCAGTTCCTGACGGAAGGCCGCCTCATGGCGAAACGCCGCGCGCAGTCCGGCCCACGAAT
>CAZTPE010000035.1:0-14209 GCA_964614545.1 uncultured Ectothiorhodospiraceae bacterium | reverse complement strand
CGTGCGCACACCAGTCTGCTGGATCACATCACCGTCGACTATTACGGCAATGCCACACCGCTCAGCCAAGTGGCCACCATTACCGTGTCCGATGCCCGCACCCTGACCGTGACGCCGTGGGAAAAGAACATGGTAGGGCCGGTGGAGAAGGCGATCATGACTTCGGGTCTGGGCTTGAATCCGGCCACCTCCGGCAGCGTGATCCGCGTGCCCCTGCCGGCGCTTACCGAAGAACGCCGCAAGGACATGATCCGCATCGTGCGCCATGAAGGTGAGCAGGCCAAGGTGGCGATCCGCAACATCCGCCGCGACGCCAACAGCGACATCAAGGCGCTGCTGAAGGAAAAGGACATCACCGAAGACGAGGAACGTCAGGCGGAAGAGGCCATCCAGAAGCTCACGGACAAGCACATTGCCGAAGTCGATGAACGGGTCGCGACGAAAGAAAAAGACCTGATGGAACTTTGAATCCGGATGTGTGCACTAGGTGTCACACATTGCGCGTGCCCTCGTGGGTCTCTTGTTCGCACAGGGAGTTTTCCTCAGTCGACCGTAATCACCGACAGGCTCCCAGGGCACACCGTGCTTGTTATGGCCGCTGTGAAAATATTCTTGCTCGCAACGGCAACTCTCACCGCGTGGCGAGATTTCTGATCCATGTCCAACGCCTATCCCGATAACAGCACAGCGGTCTCCGCCAAGGTGCCGCGTCACGTCGCCATCATCATGGACGGCAATGGGCGTTGGGCAGAGCGCCGGCACATACCGCGCTTCGCCGGCCATAAAGCCGGTGTCGATGCGGTGCGCCGTGTGGTTGAGGTGGCCGGCAAGCGCGGTATCGAAGTCCTCACCCTGTTTGCCTTCAGCAGTGAAAATTGGCGCCGGCCGAAAAAGGAAGTGGGGCTGCTGATGGATTTGTTCATGGTGGCACTGGAACGCGAGGTCAAGCGCCTCAACAAGAACAATGTGCGTCTGCGCATCATCGGCAACATCGAGGGTTTCAGTGAAAAACTGCAGAAACGCATCCATCGGGCACAGGCCCTGACGGCGGATAACAGCGGGCTGATTCTCGTCGTTGCCGCCAATTACGGCGGCCGCTGGGATATCGCCCAGGCCGCAAAGCAGCTCGCCCGGCGTGTCGAGGCCGGTGAGATCCTCGCCGACGACATCGACGCGGAAATGATGAGTGCCTGCATGTGCCTGCACGACCTGCCGGAACCGGATCTGTTCATTCGCTCCGGCGGTGAGATGCGCATCAGCAATTTCCTGTTATGGCAGCTGGCCTATTGCGAGATGTATTTCACCGACATCCTCTGGCCGGATTTCAACGAGGGCGTGATTGACGATGCGCTGGAGTCATTCTCCAAGCGCCAGCGCCGTTTTGGCCGCACCGGCAAACAGGTGGTCGAGGGCGAAGACGATGCTTAGGCAGCGTATTCTTACCGCCCTGGTGTTGGTGCCGCTGGTGGTGTGGGGCATCATTGCCCTGCCATCCACTTGGCTGGCGCTGCTGTTCGGTCTGTTCGTGGCCCAGGGCGGCTGGGAGTGGAGTCGCCTGATGCGGCTGGAATCCAGCGGCGTACGGCTGGCCTATGTGGCGCTGGTGCTGACGGGCATGATCGGTGGCTGGTATCTGTTCATTCTGGGCGGCGAGGCCTGGCTGGCGCTGCCGGTGCTGAGCCTGTTCTGGTGGCTGATGGCGCTGGTCTGGGTGCTGAGTTTTCCGCGTACCGCCACGCGTTGGTCCCACCCCCTGGTGCAGGGCGTGATCGGCCTGCTGGTGCTGCTGCCGGCCTGGGTGGCGGTGATCGGCCTGCATGCCAGCCACGATGGCCTGGGCCCCTGGCTGGTGATGTACATGCTGAGTCTGATCTGGGTGGCGGATTCCGGCGCCTATTTCGGTGGCCGCCGCTGGGGCCGCCGCAAGCTGGCGCCGGCGGTCAGCCCCGGCAAGAGCTGGGAAGGCGTGTTTTCCGCGCTCGTGCTCACCGGCCTGTATGCACTGCTGGCCGCCAGCCTGTTCGGCCTCAGCGGGAACCAGTGGCCTGCCTTCGTGGTCTTGTCGCTGGTGACGGTGATGTTCTCCATTCTTGGTGACCTGGCGGAAAGCATGTTCAAGCGCCACGCCGGGGTGAAGGATAGCGGCACCCTGCTGCCGGGGCACGGCGGGGTGCTGGATCGCATCGACAGCATTACTTCGGCGGCGCCGGTGTTCGTGGTCGGTTTCTGGTTGGGGGACTTTCAGCTCTGATGACTGAGACGACAGACACGCCGTTCGAGATTCCGCGTGGCCCGGTGGGCGTTACGGTGTTGGGTGCCACCGGCTCCATCGGCGTCAATACCCTTGATGTGATTGCGCGTCATCCGGAGATTTATCGTGTGGTGGCGTTGAGCGGTAATCAGCAGGTTGAGCGGTTGGTGGAGCAATGCCTGCGCTTCGCGCCGGAATTTGCCGTGTGTGCCGACAGTGATGCCGCGCAGCGTCTCGCCGAGCAGCTGAAGACGGTGGGTTCGGAGACGCAGGTGTTGTCCGGCAGCGTGGGTCTGGAGCAGGTCGCCAGCCTGCCGCAGGTGGATCAGGTGATGGCCGCCATCGTCGGCGCAGCAGGACTCTTTCCGGCCCTGGCTGCAGCGCGCGCCGGCAAGCGGGTGTTGCTGGCCAACAAGGAAGCCCTGGTGATGTCCGGGCAGATCTTCATCGACGAGGTGCGGCGGCATAACGCCGAGTTGCTGCCCATCGACAGCGAGCACAATGCCATCTTCCAGTGCCTGCCGGTGGATTTTGCCGACGGCCTGGACGAAGTGGGCGTGCGGCGTATCCTGTTGACCGCCTCCGGTGGCCCGTTCCGCGATGCCTCCCTCGACGAGCTGGCCAACGTCACCCCGGCGCAGGCCTGCGCCCACCCCAACTGGCGCATGGGGCGCAAGATTTCCGTCGATTCCGCCACCATGATGAACAAGGGGTTGGAACTGATCGAGGCCTGCTGGCTGTTCGATACCTCACCGGAGCAGATTCAGGTGGTGATTCATCCACAGAGCGTGATTCACTCCCTGGTGGAGTACATCGACGGCTCGGTGCTGGCGCAGCTGGGTAACCCGGACATGCGCACCCCCATCGCCCACGCCATGGCCTGGCCGCAGCGCATGGCATCCGGCGTTGGCAGTCTCGATCTGTTTGATATTGCGCGGCTCGATTTTGCCGAGCCGGATATGACGCGCTTTCCCTGCCTGCGGCTGGCCTATGAGGCCATGCGCGCCGGCGGCACGGCACCGGCGATTCTCAATGCCGCCAATGAGATTGCGGTGCAGGCCTTCCTTGATGAGCGCCTGCCATTTACGGTGATTCCCGCCGTGATTGAAAAGACCCTGGAAATGATAACCAGCCACGATGCGAAAGAATTGGATGTGATTATGACTGATGACCGTCTGGCGCGTGTTGCCGCCGAGAAACTGGTGGCGGAGGGGATTTCTTGAGTTCATTTATTACCTCCGTGCTGGCCCTGATCGTTACCCTGGGCCTGCTCATTGCCTTCCATGAATTCGGCCACTACTGGACTGCCCGCAAGCTGGGCGTGAAGGTGCTGCGTTTTTCCATCGGCTTCGGCAAGCCGCTGTGGTCGCGCCGCCACGGCCCGGACGACACCGAATATGTGATTGCCGCCTTTCCGTTGGGCGGTTATGTGAAGATGCTCGACGAGCGTGAGGGCGAGGTGCCCGAGCCCGAGCGTCACCGCGCCTTCAATAATCAGTCGGTGTGGCGTCGTATTGCCATTGTCGCGGCGGGGCCGATCTTCAATTTCATTTTTGCGATCATTGCCTTCTGGCTCATGTACATGCTGGGCGTGGCGGGCATGAAGCCGGTGATCGGTGAAGTAGCGCCGTCCTCCATCGCCGCCGAGGCGGGCTTCCGTGCCGGTGACGAAATCGTTGCCGTCGACGGTAGGACCACGCCGACCTGGGGTACGGCACGGCTGACCCTGCTGGACAAGTCGCTGGATCAGGACAGCATCGAGCTGCGGGTGCGCGGTGATGATGGCCGCGAGCGGCAACTGTCATTGCCCGTGAGCACCATACCCACCGAAGACAAACAGCAGGATTTATTGCGCTATGTGGGCATCACGCCATGGCGCATGGATTACCCACCAGTGCTGGGTGAACTGGCCGCTGATGGCGCCGCACTCGAGGCCGGCCTGCAGAGCGGTGACCGTGTGCTGTCCGCCGATGGTGAGTCCATCAAGGACTGGATGAGTCTGGTTAAGTTCGTGCGCGCGCACCCGGATCAGATCGTCAAACTGCAAATAGAGCGTAATGGTGTAGAGCAGACTGTTGACGTACATATTGCCAGCCGTGCCACCGACAGTGGGGTGATCGGTCGTATCGGTGCCGGGCCGGCGCCCGCCGGGCCGTTGCCGGAAGAGATGCGTGCCGAGGTTCGTTTCGGTCCCATTAGCGCAGTGGGCGAGGCACTGAGCAAGACCTGGCAGATGTCGTCGCTGACCCTGCGCATGATCGGCAAGATGATCGTCGGCGAGGTATCGGTGAAGAACCTCAGCGGCCCGATCACCATCGCCACCTATGCCGGTTATTCCGCCAGCGTGGGTATCACCTCCTTTCTGTATTTTCTTGCCATTATCAGCATCAGCCTCGGTGTCTTGAACCTGTTGCCGATTCCGCTGCTCGATGGTGGCCATCTGATGTATTACCTGGTGGAAATCATCAAGGGCAGCCCCTTGTCCGATGAGGTGCAGATGCAGTTTCAGCGCCTGGGCATCGCCCTGCTGGCGATGCTGATGCTGCTGGCCTTCTACAATGATCTCAACCGGCTCTGGGGCGGTTGACGGAATGCGCCTGAGCCATTGGTTTTTTTTGTGCTTAATGTTGCTGGCGGTCGCGCCGGCCCATGCCTTCAAGCCCTTTGTGATTGCCGATATTCAGGTGAAGGGTTTGCAGCGTATTTCGCTGGGTACGACCTTTAATTATCTGCCGGTCAAGGTGGGCGAAACGCTCACCGATGAAAAGGCCAGTGCGGCGATTCGTGCCCTGTTCAAGACGGGTTTCTTTGAAGATGTCCGGCTTCGTCGTCAGGGGCGAGAGTTGGTTATCGAGGTCAAGGAGCGCCCCTCCATTGCCAAGATCGAAATTTTTGGTAACGAGGATCTGAGCACCGAGGATCTGAACACGGCGCTGAAGCAGGTTGGGCTGGTCGAAGGGCGGGTGTTCAATCGCTCGATTCTTGACCAAGTGCAGCAGGAGTTGCATCGACAGTATTTCAGTCTGGGTAAATATGCCGTCAAGATTGAAACCACCATCAAGCCGCTGGCGCGTAACCGGGTCGAGGTGGCGCTGGATATCAGTGAAGGCAAGGCCGCACAGATTCGCCAGATCAATATCGTCGGTGCAAAGGCCTTCCCGGAGTCACGTCTGCTGGACGAGTTTCAGCTCAGCACCCCGACCATGATCTCCTTCATCGACAGCAGCGGAAAGTATTCCAAGCAACAATTGCTGGGTGATCTGGAAAAATTGCGATCCTATTATCTGGATCGCGGCTATTTACACTTCAATATTGAATCGACCCAGGTTTCCATTACACCCACCAAACGTGATGTCTATATCACTATCAATGTCTCGGAAGGTGAGCGCTATCACGTTGGCAAGGTCCAGATTGCCGGTGATCTGGTGGTGCCGGAGGCCGAGTTGCGCGCGCTCCTGCAGGTGCACGACGGGCAGGTGTTTTCACGTCGGGATGTGGCGGAAAGTTCCAGCAAGATCAGCGAGCGTCTCGGCATTGATGGTTATGCCTTTGCCAACGTCAATGCGGCACCACAGATCGATGAAGAAAAACGTATCGTCGACCTGACATTTTTTGTTGATCCCGGCAATCGCGTATACGTGCGGCGTATCAATATCACCGGCAACACCAAGACCCGCGACGAGGTGGTGCGCCGGGAGATTCGTCAGATGGAGGGTGGCTGGTTGTCGACGCCCTTGGTGGATCGTTCAAAGATTCGTTTGCAGCGGCTGGGTTTTTTCGAAGGGGTCAATGTTGAGACACCACCAGTCTCCGGCACCAATGACCAAGTGGATCTGAACTTCGATGTCACGGAAGGCTCTACCGGTAATTTTTCCGCCGGCATGGGCTATGGCCAGACGCAGGGCATCCTGTTCAATATGAGTGTGACCTTCCAGAATTTTCTCGGTACCGGTAATCGCGTCAGTGCGGAAGTGAACAACAGCCAGATCAATACTATTTATCGTTTTTCACATACGGATCCTTATTTTACCGATGATGGTGTGAGCCGAACCCTCAGCGTCCACTATCGTTCCACCGATGCCAATGCGGCCAATCTGGCCTCTTATCTGTCCGACACCTATGGGGCGGGGGTCAATTTTGGCGTGCCGCTGAGTGAATTTAACCGGCTCGGCATGGGGCTGGACTTCAAGAACACCCGTATCTCCACCGTCGATGGCATTTCTCCACAGAGCTATATCGACTGGCTGGGCGTGAATGGCTCGGCCTTCGATACCTTTCTGCTTTCCGGCAGCTGGTCATACGACACGCGCAACAAGGCCATCTTTGCCGACCGGGGTTATTACAACCAACTGTCGGCCAGTGTCGCGGTGCCCAGTCTGGACCTGAGTTATTACAAGCTGAGTTACCGGGTCAAATCCTATCATCCCCTGTTCTGGGGGCTGGTCTGGTACATGGGAGGCACCGTCGCTTCCGGTGATGGCTATGGCGATACCAGCAGCCTGCCCTTCTGGGAGCATTACTTCGCCGGTGGCGTGAATTCCGTGCGTGGATTCCGCGCCAATACGCTGGGGCCGCGTGAGACGGATATCGACCGCCCAGTGGGCGGCTCGGCCAAGCTGGTGGGTAATTTCGAGCTGTACTTCCCGGCGCCCTTCGAGGGGGCGGAGAAGAGTCTGCGACTCAGCGCCTTTATTGATGCGGGTAATGTCTTTGACACCTTCCAGGACATTGCGGCTGAAGAGTTGAGGGTTTCTGCCGGTGTCTCGGCGATCTGGTTGAGCCCGGTGGGCGCGCTGGCCTTTAGCTGGGGCTGGCCTGTCAAGTTCGATGACGAGGATCAGAAGGAATTGTTCCAGTTCACGATTGGTACCGGCTTCTGAGCCTGTGACCTGATCTGCACGGACGGGCTGGAACTTGGGTAAATAGCGTTCGGGCTGGTAAATCCCTGCCGTAAACTGCAGGCTGGCCATTGGGCCGCAGAGCGATTCATGGCATCATAACGGCTTCCAGCCGCGTTCGCGGATTCTTGATAACGGGAGTGCAGACAGAAAATGCGCAGATTGTTCGTTGGTTTGTTGGGGGCACTGGCCTCGGTGGCAGTCATGGGTTCGCTACAGGCTGCCGAGCTGAAGATCGGTGTTGTGAATGCCCCGAAGGTCCTCGAGCAGGCCCCGCAGGCGGAGGCCGCACGTGTTCGTCTGGAACAGGAGTTCTCTCCGCGGGACAAGGCCATGCAGGCCTCCCAGAAGGAACTGAAGGGTCTGGAAGAGCGGCTGGGCCGTGATGGCGCCATCATGAGCGAAACCGAGCGCCGTAAACTCGAGCGCGATATCATTTCCCGCAAGCGTGATTTAAAGCGTGAGCGTGAAGAATTCACCGAAGACCTGAATATTCGTCGCAACGAGGCCTTTGAAAAATTGCGCCGGCGGGTGTTTCAGGTCATCGTCGATCTAGCCAAGGCCGAGAAATACGACCTGATTCTCAGTGATGGTGTCGTTTTTGCCAGCGACAATGTCGATATTACCGAAACGGTGATCCAGCGCCTCAGCGCCGAATTCAAAGCAAAATCCGCTAGCGGAAAGTAGCCAATGCTTAGCCTGGCTGAATTGGCCGAGCGTCTGGGCGCGCGATGGGTGGGAGAGGGTGACTGCCGCGTCTCCCGCGTTGCTACCCTGACCTCCGCGGGCGAGGGCGACATCGCCTTTATCACCAACAAGCGCTATCGGAATCAGCTGGCGGAGACCCGCGCCACGGCTGTTCTGCTGACCGAGGCGGATCTCGAGTTTGTCCGTGACGGTGTTCACTCCCTGGTGGTCGAAGATCCCTACCTGGCCTACGCGCATGTAGCGGGCTGGCTGAATCCTGAGCCCGATGAAGGCAGCGGCGTGCATCCCTCCGCCGTCATCGATCCCGCGGCAGACATCCATGCGAGTGCCTGGATCGGTCCGCAGTGCGTGATCGAAGCAGGCGCCGTTATCGGCGCCGATTGCCGCATCGGCCCCGGCTGCGTGGTAGGGCGGGATGCGGTGATCGGCGAGGGTGGACGGTTGGTGGCCAATGTCACGATCTGCCACGGCAGCCGGATCGGCAAACGGGTGCTGATTCATCCCGGCGTGGTGGTCGGCGCCGATGGTTTCGGGCTGGCCAATGACCAGGGTCGCTGGGTGAAGATTCCGCAGCTGGGCCGGGTAGTGATTGGTGACGACGTGGACATCGGCGCCAATACCACCATCGACCGCGGCGCTATCGAGGACACGGTGGTCGAGGACGGCGTCAAAATCGATAATCTGGTGCAGGTGGCGCACAACGTGCACATCGGTGCTCATTCGGCGATTGCCGGCTGTGCCGGGATCGCCGGCAGCGCGCGTATCGGCAAGCACTGTGCCCTGGGCGGTGGGGTGGGCATTGTCGGTCATCTGCAGATTGCCGATAATGTCATTGTTACGGGGATGTCCATGGTGTCCCACACGATTACCGAACCGGGTGTCTATTCCTCCGGCACGCCGTTGCAAGAAAATGCCAAATGGCACCGCAACTATGTACGCTTCAAGCAGCTGGACGACATGGCGCGGCGTCTGAAACGGCTTGAAAAGCAACTTGATGAAAAAAACACGGGATAAGACCTTGGAAACACTAGACATCCTCGAAGTACAGAACCATCTTCCGCACCGCTATCCCTTTCTGCTCATCGACCGTGTGCTGGCCTTTGAGTCGGGTAAGTCACTGGTGGGTCTGAAAAATGTGACCTTCAATGAACCCCATTTCACCGGCCACTTCCCCAACAAGCCGGTGATGCCCGGCGTGCTGATTATCGAGGCCCTGGCACAGGCCACCGGCATCCTCGCCTTTCGCACCAGCAACAAGCGTCCCGACGACGGTTCACTCTACTACTTGGTGGGCATCGACGAATGCCGCTTCAAGCAGCCGGTAGAGCCGGGCGACCAGCTGATCCTCGAGGTCGAGGTGATCAAGTCCAAGCGTGGCATCTGGAAATTCAGTGGCGTGGCCAAGGTCGATGACAGAGTCGTCTGCTCCGCGCAGCTGATGTGCGCCGAGAGGGAAGCCTGACATTGATTCACCCGCAGGCGATCATCGACCCGTCGGCCATTCTCGCCGAGGGTGTCAGTGTCGGGCCGTTCTCGGTGATTGGTGCCGGGGTTGAGATCGGTGCGGGCACCCACATTGCCTCGCACGTGGTCATCGATGGCCCTACCCACATCGGCCGCGACAACAAGATCTACGCCTTCGCGGCCATCGGTGGTGACCCGCAGGACAAGAAGTACGCCGGTGAACCGACCTCGCTGGAGATCGGTGACCGCAACGTCATCCGCGAATACTGCACCATCAGCCGTGGCACCGCGCAGGATGGCGGCATTACCCGTCTCGGCGATGACAACTGGATCATGGCCTATGTGCACATCGCCCACGACTGCCGCATCGGTAATAACACCATCTTTGCCAACAGCGCCTCGCTGGCTGGCCATGTGACGGTCGAGGATTACGTCATCCTCGGCGGCTTCACCCTACTGCACCAGTTTTGCAAGGTGGGCGCGCATGCTTTCACCGCCATGAACAGCGTCATCTCCAAGGATGTGCCGCCCTTCGTCATGGTCTCCGGCCATATGGCCAAGCCCTACGGTCTCAACAGCGAAGGCCTCAAACGGCGCGGTTTTTCCCCTGACTCGCTGTCCCAACTGCGCAAGGCTTATAAAATACTCTACCGCTCCGGCCTGACCTTGGAGCAGGCCATCGAACAGCTGCAGGCCATGGAGGGTGGCGCTGAGATCGACCAACTGGTGGACTTCCTCAAGGATGTGACCCGCGGCATCGTGCGTTAATGCGCATCGGAATCGTCGCCGGCGAGGCATCGGGCGACCTGCTTGGCGCGGGTCTTATCAGCGCCATTCGCCAACGCTACCCCGACGCCGTCTTCGAAGGCATCGCCGGCCCGCAGATGATGGCCGTGGGGGCGACCAGCCTGTTCCCCATGGAACGCCTGTCGGTGATGGGCTTTTCCGAGGTCTTCGGCCGCCTGCGCGAGCTGCTGGGTATCCGCCGCCAGCTGGCCAAGCACTTCATCGCCAACCCACCCGACGTGTTCATCGGCATCGATGCCCCGGATTTCACCCTGGGCCTGGAGCGTCGCCTGCACAAGGCCGGTATCAAGACCGTGCATTACGTCAGCCCCTCCGTGTGGGCCTGGCGCCAGCGGCGGGTGAAGAAGATCGTTAAATCCACCGACCTGATGCTCACCCTGTTCCCCTTCGAGGCGGAATTCTATCGCGAGCATCGTATGCCGGTGCGCTTCGTTGGCCACCCGCTGGCGGATCTTATTCCCCTGCAGCCGGATCAGGTCGACGCCCGCCGCGAGTTGGGGCTGCCGGCCCGGGGCGAGGTGCTGGCCCTGCTGCCGGGTAGCCGTTCCACGGAACTCAAGCACCTTGCCGCCACCTTCATCGACACCGCACGCTGGCTGAAGCTGCAACGGCCCGATCTGCACGTTGTGGTGCCGCTGGCCAACGCCGCGCGGCGCGCCCAGTTTCAGTCCATCCTTGCCGAGGCGCTGGAGCCGCCACCACTGATGCTGGTGGATGGTCGCGCGCGCGAGGTGATGACCGCCGCCGACGTGGTGCTGCTGGCCTCTGGCACCGCCAGCCTGGAGGCCATGCTGCTTAAGCGCCCTATGGTGGTGGCCTATCGCATGGCGCCGTTCAGCTACTGGCTGGCCAAGCGTCTGCTGAAGGTCAAGAGCGTGTCGCTGCCCAACCTGCTCGCCGACGATATCCTCGTCCCCGAGCTGCTGCAGGACGAGGCGACACCGGAGCAACTGGGCTACGCAGTGCTCTACTATCTTAAAAACCCGCAGTCGGCCGCCGAGGTGATGGTGCACTTCAACGAGATCCACCACGAACTCCGACAGGATGCCAGCCAGCAAGCGGCAAGGGCGGTGCTGGAACTGATCGGCCAATGAGTTTTGGTAGGTTGGGCATAAGGAGCGCAGCGACGTGCCCAACAAGGTGCGCGGAAACGTTGGGCACACTGCGCTTTGCCCAACCTACCTATTTCGAGAAACAAGGGTAAAATCTTCAAATATCACCTTGATGGAGCGCGGGTAAGTCAATGGATAGTCAGTTAGGGCAGGGTTTTACAACGCAGGCGACCCTCGTCGCCGGTGTCGATGAAGTGGGCCGTGGTCCGCTGGCCGGGCCAGTGGTGACGGCCGCGGTGATCCTCGATCCGGCGCGCCCCATCGCCGGTCTGGCCGACTCCAAGGCCCTCACGGAAAAACGCCGCGAGGTCCTGTTCGACGAGATCCGCGAAAAGGCCCTGTGCTGGGCGCTGGGTCGTGCCGAGGTCGAGGAGATCGACAAGCTGAATATCCTCCAGGCGACGATGCTGGCCATGCGCCGCGCCGTACTGGCCCTCGACCCGGCACCACAGCACGCACTGATAGATGGCAACCGTTGCCCTGACTTACCCTGTAGCGCCGAGGCCATCATCAAGGGTGACGGCACGGTGGCGGTGATCAGCGCCGCCTCCATCATCGCCAAGGTGAGTCGCGACCGGGAGATGGTCGCACTGGATGCCGAATACCCCGGCTACGGCCTCGCCGGCCACAAGGGCTATCCTACCAAGGCGCACATAGCCGCCTTGGTGGAACTGGGCATCACCCCCATACACCGAAAATCATTTGCGCCCGTGCGGCGCCTACTGGAGAACTGAAACATGCATCCACTGCAACATTTGTTCGATAACAATAAACGTTGGGTCTCAGGCATGACCGGCAAGGACCCGCAGTATTTTCAGCGGCTCTCTTCGTATCAGAACCCCGAATACCTGTGGATCGGCTGTGCCGACAGCCGCGTGCCCGCCAACGAAATCATCGGCCTTGAGCCTGGCGAAGTATTCGTCCACCGCAACGTCGCCAACATCGTCGTGCACACCGACATGAACTGCCTGTCGGTGATTCAGTACGCAGTGGAAGTACTCAAGGTCAAGCACATCATCGTCTGCGGCCACTATGGTTGTGGTGGTGTGTATGCCGCCATGGAAAACCGCCAGCACGGCATGATCGACAACTGGTTGCGCAATATCAAAGACATCTACTTCACTCACCAACAGGAAGTAGATGCCATCACCGACTCACGCGCGCGTGCCGATCACATGTGCGAACTCAATGTCGCCCAGCAAGTGTCCAATGTCTGTTATACCACCATCGTGCAAAATGCCTGGCGCAACGGCCAGCCCCTCGCCGTACACGGCTGGGTCTATGGCCTCAAAGACGGCTTGCTCAACGACCTCGGCCTGACCATCGATCGACTGGAACAACTGCCCGACGTGTTTCAGATGACGGGACAAGAATAGTGCCCAAGGCTTGAATGAGCTGCCCCGCAGCACCAATAGCAGGCCTTTACTTGGGGAAGCTGTTGGTGCTGGCGGGGTGCTGTGGGAGATTCTATGTTTCTACACAACCTCCGGCATGAGCCATCGTGCGCATGGCGCACGCTACGAGAAAGAGTAGTGTGCGCCGTGCGCACAATGCTGGATAGGCAGTTCCTTTTTGGCTCATTAGGAAGGAACATACAAGCTCACGAACGGGGTAGGGGCATCCAATGGACAAATTCGACCGCATCTTCGAATTGCACCAACTACTCGTTAACCGCCGTCACCCTCTTGCGCGGGAAGCCATACAGGCTGAACTGAACTGCTCAGAATCCACTGCCAGACGTACGATCAGCCAACTGCGGGACATGCTTGGGGCGCCGCTGAAATACGACACCGAACTCAATGGCTACCATTACGATACCCGTGAAAAAAGCCTCTACGAACTCCCCGGACTATGGTTCAACGCCGAAGAACTCCACGCCCTGCTGGCCTCGCAACACCTGCTCGACAACCTCCAGCCCGGCATCCTCACCCCCCACATCGCCCCCCTCAAAAAACGTCTGCAAAACCTGCTCGCCCATACCCGCGGCGGGCATCCCGACATCGGCCGCCGCATCCGCATCTTGCAAATGGCTACCCGCCCCACGGACATGAAACACTTCCGCCAGATTGCCAGCGCCGTGTTGCAGCGCCGGCAACTGCGCATCCTCTACCATGGCCGCGCCCGCGACAAAACCAGTGAACGCACCGTCTCCCCCCAGCGTCTCGTCTACTACCGCAGCAACTGGTACCTTGATGCCTTTTGCCACTGGCGCAAGGAACTGCGCAGCTTCGCCCTCGACCGCCTGCAACCCGTTGAAACCCTCACCACACCCGCCGACGACATCCGCGAAGAAGAACTCGACACCCACTACACCGAAAGCTACGGTATCTTCGCCGGCCGGCCAACACACACCGCCCAGCTGCGCTTCACCCCCCAGGCCGCCCGCTGGGTGGCCGACGAACAATGGCACCCACAGCAGCAGGGCAAAGTTCTCAGCGACGGCGGTTATGAGCTGCGCATCCCCTACAGCGACCCCCGTGAGCTGATCATGGACATCCTCAAGTATGGGCCGGATGTGGAAGTGATTGCCCCCAGAGAACTGCGCAAACTGCATGTAGAGAAACTGAGGATGGCGCTCGACAACTACAAAAAATGAGAAATGGCCGTTTACCCGGTCACGTTTTGACAGGGTGGGGTGGTATAAAGGGACTTCTGTGGAAAGGGGAAACCGATGAAACTCAACAGTGCTGAACAGATATTCCGCGCACTGAATGACGCTGGCGTACAGTACCTTGTGGTGGGTGGGCTTGCCGTTAATGCCCACGGCTACCTGCGGTTTACCAAGGATATCGATTTTGTGGTGCAACTGTTACCGGAGAATATCAAGCAAGCCTTTGTTGCCCTTGCTGCCCTCGGTTATCGCCCGAATGTTCCCGTTACCGGCGAGCAGTTCGCGGACCCTAAACAACGTCAGAGCTGGATTGACGAAAAAGGCATGCAAGTGCTCCAGCTCTGGAGTGATGAGCACC
>CAZTPE010000034.1:0-14300 GCA_964614545.1 uncultured Ectothiorhodospiraceae bacterium | reverse complement strand
CCCTGTGAAACCAATGCCCTGCGCGATCTTTATGCAAATTCATGAAATATCCGGGTACAATGCGCAGCGGGTATTTATAGGCCCGTTTTTTGCACTCTCCCAGCCCAATGCAGGTAGCAGCGTCAATGTCCGACATGGAATACATCCGTAATTTCTCCATCATTGCCCATATCGACCACGGCAAATCGACCCTCGCGGATCGATTCATCCAGTACTGTGGCGGGCTGGAGGACCGCGAGATGTCGGAGCAGGTGCTGGACTCCATGGACCTGGAGCGCGAGCGCGGCATTACCATCAAGGCGCAGAGTGTGACGTTGCGCTACAAGTCTCGTGACGGCAATACCTACCAGCTGAATTTTATTGACACTCCGGGCCACGTCGATTTCTCTTACGAAGTATCACGCTCGCTGGCTGCCTGTGAGGGTGCGCTGTTGGTGGTGGATGCCTCGCAGGGCGTTGAGGCACAGAGTGTCGCCAACTGCTACACCGCCGTGGAGCAGGGTCTGGAGGTGGTGTCGGTGCTGAACAAGATCGACCTGCCGGCCGCCGATCCAGAAGGGGTGATCCAGGAAATCGAGGACATCATCGGCGTCGAGGCCGGGGATGCCATCCGCGTCAGTGCCAAGACCGGTATTGGCATCGAAGACCTGCTGGAGCAACTGGTGCAACGCGTCCCGGCGCCGGAGGGTGATCCGGATGCGCCACTGCAGGCGCTGATCATCGACTCCTGGTTCGACAATTACCTCGGGGTGGTGTCGCTGGTGCGTGTCATGCAGGGCACCTTGCACGCCGGCAAGAAGGTACAGGTGATGTCCACCGGGCAGAATCATCTGATCGATCACGTTGGCATCTTCACCCCCAAGCGTCACGATCAGCCGCAGCTCTCCTGTGGCGAGGTAGGTTATGTCATCGCCGGCATCAAGGAGATCGAGGGCGCACCGGTGGGCGATACCCTGACCATGGCCGGCAAACCGGCCGAGGCACCATTGCCCGGCTTTAAGCCCATCCAGCCACAGGTGTTTGCCGGGCTCTTTCCTATCAGTGCAGAGGACTACGAAGACCTGCGCGATGCGCTTGCCAAGCTGCGCCTCAACGACGCTGCACTGTTCTACGAGCCGGAGACCTCCACCGCATTGGGGCTGGGTTTCCGCTGCGGCTTTCTCGGCATGCTGCACATGGAGATTGTCCAGGAGCGGTTGGAGCGTGAGTATGATCTCAACCTCATTACCACCGCACCGACCGTGGTCTACGAGCTGAAGACCACCAGCGGTGATGTGATGACCGTGGACAACCCGTCCAAGCTGCCGGATGCGGCGCGTATCGAGGAATTCCGCGAGCCCATTATTCACGCCAGCATTCTGGTGCCGCAGGAATACATCGGCAACGTTATCGGCCTGTGCGTGGAAAAGCGTGGGGTGCAGAAAAAGATGCTGTATGTGGGCAAGCAGGTGGCGCTGGACTACGAACTGCCCATGAATGAAGTGGTGATGGACTTCTTTGACCGGCTCAAATCGGTGAGTCGCGGCTATGCCTCGCTGGATTATCATTTTTTGCGTTTTCAGATCGCCGATCTGGTGCGCCTGGATATTCTCATCAACGGCGAACGCGTGGATGCACTGGCGCTCATCGTGCATCGCGATCAGGCCCAATACCGCGGCCGCGCACTGGTGGAAAAGATGCGCGAAATTATTCCGCGGCAGATGTTCGACGTTGCCATCCAGGCCGCCATCGGCGCGCACGTCATCGCCCGCAGCAATGTCAAGGCGCTGCGCAAGAACGTCACCGCCAAGTGCTACGGTGGCGACATCACGCGCAAGAAGAAGCTGCTGGAAAAACAGAAGGCCGGCAAAAAGCGCATGAAGCAGGTGGGCTCGGTAGAGATTCCACAAGAGGCCTTCCTGGCCGTTCTCAAAGTAGGCAAGTAAGGTACTAATGAGCACATTGATTAGACGACATACGCGGCATCTATTGGCCTGCGCCTGCGTTGGGCGTCATGAAAAAATCCTCAACGTATCCGTATACGCCTGCGGTTTTTTCATAACGCCCGCCTTGTCTCGGCTCAATAGTCACGCGCCTATGTCGCCTAATCAACGTACTCATTAGTAGGTAAGCAACCCATGGATTTTGATTTTCCGGCCATCATGGTCACCGCCACGTTTGTTACCGGTATCATCTGGGCGCTGGATGCCTGGTTGTGGGCGCCCAAGCGCCGCGCCAGTGCCGAGGGGTTGGGGCAGAGTGTACCCATCAGTAACGGCGCATCGCTGGACGAGGCGCGGGAGAAGCTGCTCAAGGAACCGGTGCTGGTGGAGTATGCACGCTCGCTATTTCCGGTGATTCTTATCGTGTTGCTGCTGCGCTCATTTGTGGTGGAACCCTTTCGCATCCCCTCCGGCTCCATGATGCCGACGCTGCTGGTGGGTGATTTCATTCTCGTTAACAAGTTCGCCTATGGTATCCGCCTGCCGGTACTGGATACCAAGATCATTGAGGTAAGTAAGCCAGAGCGCGGTGACGTGGTGGTGTTCCGCTATCCCGAGAATCCCTCTATCGATTACATCAAGCGGGTTGTCGGTCTGCCCGGTGACCGTATCGGTTACTACAACAAGCAGTTGTTCATCAATGATAAACCGGTACCGCAGACGGGGTGGGAAACCTATGTGGGCGAAGGTGCGGGCAGTGCCATGACCGGTGCCAAGGTGCGTGTTGAAAAACTGGGTCAGGTGACGCATAAAATTCTCATCGATACCAGCCGTGGTACCGTAGAGGGTAAGTTTATTGTGCCTGAGGGGCACTATTTCATGATGGGCGACAACCGCGACAACAGTAACGACAGCCGCTATTGGGGTTATGTGCCGGAGGAGAACCTTGTCGGCAAGGCCTTCATGATCTGGATGAGCTGGGATGGAGGCATCAACTTCGGACGCATTGGCGACGACATTGAATAAGTGTTCCAATAACAAACAATCACTGGAGACTTTGAGATGAAGGATTTGCATCATCAACGAGGGGTAACCGGGATCACCATGATGCTGATTGTGGCCCTGATTGCCTTTTTTTCGCTAATTGCCATTCGCTTGTTTCCCGTTTATCTGGAACATTTCAAAGTATCCAGTCATCTTGAAAATCTGGTGACCGAAGCGGGCGCCAACAAACTCACGGACAAGCAGATTCGCAGGACTCTGGCCAAACGCTTTGATATCGATGATGTCGAGCATGTCCGCCCTGAAGACATCTTCATCGAACATCCCGACCGCAACACGACGATCATCGCCATTGAATATGAGGTGCGTACTCCCGCCTTTGGCAACGTGGACATGGTGATCAGCTTTGTCGATGAGGTCGAGATAAATCCTTGAGACGCAATGTCGATGAGCTTGTTGCTACGATTGGATACCAGTTCAAGACGGCAAGCCTGCTGGAAGAGGCGCTGACTCACCGCAGCAAGGGGGCAGTGAATAACGAGCGCCTGGAATTCCTCGGTGATGCCATCCTGGGTTTTGTGGTTGCAGAGACCCTGTTTATGCGTTTTCCCAAAGAGTCTGAAGGGGTGCTCACCCGTTTCAGGGCCTCTTTGGTGAAAAAGGAAACCCTGGCAGGGCTGGCACGCAGCTATCAGCTGGGTGACTACCTGCGACTCGGGCCAGGCGAGCTGAAAAGCGGTGGTTTTCGTCGCGACTCGATCCTGGCCGATGCCATGGAAGCGATCATTGGCGCCATTTATCTTGACAGTGATATGTCTACGACACGCGACTTTGTGTTACGCAGCCTGGGGGATCGTTTCGATCACCTTCAAGTGCAGAAAGACCCAAAGACGCAACTGCAGGAATTCCTGCAGGCACGGCGCCGGTCACTTCCGGAATACAGTGTGACGGCGACACACGGTACCGCCCATGACCAACATTTTGAAGTACAGTGTGTCGTCGATGGTTTATCTGAACCTGCACGCGGTGCGGGTAACAGCCGGCGCAAGGCTGAGCAGGCGGCGGCACAACAGGCTCTGGAGTCTCTGAGCAATGCTCATGAAAAGTAATATTTATGGAAAATAAAGAATTCCGCTGCGGATTTGTGGCCATTGTGGGGCGGCCGAATGTCGGCAAGTCCACCCTGCTTAACCGTATTCTCGGTCAAAAAATCAGCATTACGGCGCACCGGCCACAGACCACCCGGCATCGTATCCTCGGTGTGAAAACCACCGATACGGCACAGATGGTCTATGTCGATACCCCCGGCATGCATTTGGGTGGCAAGCGGGCGATCAATCGCTATATGAATCGCGAGGCGACAAGCAGTATCAGCGATGTGGACGTGGTGGCGTTTGTCGTCGACCGTACGCGCTGGAACGAGGAAGATCAGAACGTACTGGAAAAGCTTGAAAATGCACGCGCGCCGGTGGTGTTGGTGGTGAATAAGATCGACGAGATAAAAAACCGGGAGGAGTTGCTGCCGCATTTGCAGGTGTTGGCCGAAAAGCGGGACTTCGCCGCGGTGATTCCCCTGTCTGCCCGTAGTGGTGAATCCGTCGATCGCCTCGAGGCCTTGCTGCAGGAGATGGTGCCGACATCCGGACCGTTCTTTCCCGAGGATCAGGTCACCGACCGCAGTGAGCGCTTCATGGCCGCCGAGCTGGTGCGTGAAAAACTGGTGCGCACCCTGGCGCAGGAGTTGCCGTATTCCAGCACCGTGGAGATCGAAAAATTCAGCCTCGAAGAGACCACGCCGGGCAAGCCGCCGGTACGCCATATTCACGCCATCATCTGGGTGGAGCGTCCGGGGCAGAAGGGCATTATCATCGGTAAACAGGGACAGCAGCTGAAGCGTATCGGTGAGCAGGCGCGCAAGGACATGGAGCGCGCCTTCGACGGCAAGGTCTTCTTGCAGTTATGGGTCAAGGTGCGTCAGGGCTGGTCCGATGACGAGCGCGCATTACGTAGTCTGGGTTATCAGGACGAGTAAGCGGCGCGGAGAAGTCCGCGAATGAACGCCAATAGACGCCAATGGTTAGTGCTCCGCCAATATTTCCTTGGCGGAGTACTAGGTGCCTTTCTTTGCTGTAGGAGCGGGCCATGCCCGCGATGGGCTAGAACCTTCAAACGCAAAGACGCAAAGACGCAGAAAGGGCAAAGATATTGTTGCTTTTTCTTTGCGTCTTTGCGCTTTTGCGTTGAGAACAAACAGGCGAACCATCGCGGGCATGGCCCGCTCCTACCGCTTGCCGGCCTTTCCCGGGCGCGGAGCTGATTCCCTGTGTCCAGCAAGCAAATCGTCCTGCAGCCCGCCTATGTGCTGCATCAGCGCGCCTATCGCGATACCAGCGCCATCGTCGAACTGTTTACCCCGGAGCACGGCCGGGTTGGGGTGGTGGCGAGGGGCATCAAGCGCCCGAAGTCACCCTGGCGTGGCCTGTTGCAACCCTTTCAGCCGCTGCTGGTCTCCTGGCGGGGGAGGGGAGAGCTGAAGACTCTGGCCGACGTCGAGGCACAGGGTATGGCCCTGCCATTGTCTTCACAGCCGCTGGTCAGTGGCTTCTATCTCAACGAATTGCTGATGCGCCTGGTGGCGCGCCTCGATGCCCAGCTAACGCTGTTTGGCTGCTATGATGCCAGCCTGCGTGCCTTGGCGGTGGTGCAGGACGATGCCGCGCTGGAGCGGGTGCTGCGCTACTTCGAACGGGATCTGCTGGCGGCGCTGGGCTATGCCCTGGTGCTGGATTGTGAGGTGGAAACGGGCCGGCCACTGACACCGGCGCAGGTCTATGATTACCAGATCGAGCGTGGTCCGGTGGGTCTGGCCGAAGCTGAAGCGGGGCAGGGTATCGCCGTACACGGCAGCACCCTGCTGGCGATTCACCAGGCGGATCTATCCAGCACACAGTCGCGCCGTGAGGCCAAGCGCCTGATGCGGGCGGTACTGGCGCGCTATCTGGGCCCGAAGCCGTTGTTCAGCCGTCGGTTGCTGGCGCGCCCGGGCATATCGAAGTAAAGACACAGAGAGAATAGAGAGACATCAATGAGCGAACACACCACGGATTTGCTGTTGGGCGTCAATATCGATCACGTCGCCACCCTGCGCCAGGCGCGCGGTACGCGCTACCCGGATCCCATTCAGGCCGCTATCGCCGCCGAGCAGGCGGGCGCCGATGCCATCACCCTGCACCTGCGCGAGGATCGTCGCCACATTCAGGACCGTGACGTGGAGATGCTGCGCGATATCCTGCTCACGCGCATGAACCTGGAAATGGCGGTGACCGAAGAAATGCTCGCCATCGCTACGCGCATCCGCCCGCAGGACTGTTGCCTGGTGCCGGAGCGGCGGGAAGAGTTGACTACCGAGGGCGGTCTCGATGTGGCTGGACAGAAAGCGCGCCTGCGCGAGGCCTGTGCGCAGTTGGCGGATGCCGGCGTGTGTGTGTCCCTGTTCATCGATGCCGATGAGGCGCAGGTGGCGGCGGCGCAGGCGGTGGGTGCGCCAGTGATCGAGATTCATACCGGTCACTTTGCTGATGCCGGGGGCCGCGAACAGCAGCAGCGCGAACTGGCGCGGGTGGTGCAGGCCACCCAGCAGGGCCTGGAACTGGGCCTGCAGGTGAACGCCGGCCACGGTCTCAACTACCAGAACGTGCAGGCCATTGCTGCTATCCCCGGCATCACCGAGTTGAACATCGGCCATGCCATCATCGCCCGCGCGGTGTTCTCCGGCCTCGAGGAGGCGGTGCGCGAAATGAAGCGCCTGATGCGGGAGGCCATCGCGCGGTGATCTACGGCATTGGCACCGACATCGTCGGTGTGTCCCGACTACAGATAAACCTGGATCGCTATGGGGAGCGCTTCGCGGCGCGCATTCTTGCCGAATCGGAAATGGCCGCTTTTCGGCAGGTGAAGAGCCAGGCCCATTTTCTCGCCAAGCGCTTTGCCGCCAAGGAGGCGCTGGTAAAGGCTTTGGGCACCGGGTTTCGTGATGGTCTGAGTCTACGTGACATCGCCGTGGCCAATGATGCACTGGGCAAACCGATGCTGGTATTTAGTGACAAACTGGTCGATCGCCTGCATTCCCGGGGCGTTACACAGCAGCATCTCAGCCTCACGGATGAGCGGGAATATGCGGTGGCCTTCGTCATTTTGGAGTGTTCGTAGGGTATTTTTACCGGTGGATGGGAAATGCGCCAAAGAGGCTTGTGTTTCTCACTGGTTTAGGTAGAATGCGCAGCCTCGGTTGCGGGGTGGAGCAGTCCGGTAGCTCGTCGGGCTCATAACCCGAAGGTCGTAGGTTCAAATCCTGCCCCCGCTACCAACCGAATTTTGTAGTGTGTTAGTGGGGCCCGACGAGATCGGGCTCAGTCTTCATCCGGCGCAGCCGCTGAAGGTCGTAGGTTCAAATCCTGCCCCCGCTACCAACCGAATTTTGGAAGGCGTTGCCTTTCAACGAGAAGAAGAAAAAGAATGCCTCGGTTACGAGGCTTTTTTTTAGGTTTTTTTTTAGTGCAGCCGGTTTTTTACGGCTTGGCTGAAAGGCTCACGGGCGCTATAATCCGCGCCTGACAGGATGTAGTGGATCGTGTGGGCCTCGGGCCCATTTTTTGTTTTTGCGGCAGGGGTTTTAGGTCTCTGGTACGCACGAAAGTGAATCGTGGAGTTATGCATGCACCAGGCACCGGCTAACGTGCTGAATGTGGTTGAACCCGTGGTGGAATCGCTGGGTTACGAACTGGTGGGTGTGGAATATCTGGCCCAGGGCCGTGATGGCCTGTTGCGCGTCTATATCGATGCCGAGGACGGCATCAAGGTTGAGGACTGCCAGCGTGTCAGCCATCAGCTGAGTGGTGTGCTGGACGTGGAAGATGTCATCAAGGGGCATTACAGCCTGGAGGTCTCTTCGCCGGGACTGGATCGGCCGCTGTTTAGCGCCGCGCATTTTGAGCGCTTTGCCGGTTCCGAGGTCAAGCTGCGCCTGGATGCGCCGCTCGATGGTCGTCGCAAGTTTCGCGGTGTGCTGGTGGGTGTTCAGGACGGTGAGGTCCAGCTGCTGGTAGACGGCGAAGAGGTGCGGGTGCCGTTGGCTTCGATCGACAAGGCGAACCTGGTCGCGCAATTCTAGATTTTTACTCAGGGCGCCCTGACTTTCGGGACATGCACTGAAACAAGGTGGGAACGCGCAAGCGTTTGAGGAGAAGAGCTGCGACTGATTCGGCTCTTTATGTATTTAAGGCAGAGTGCAATGAACAACAAAGAGATTTTGCTCGTTGTAGACGCGGTGTCCAATGAAAAGGGCATTGACCGTGAAATCATCTTCGGTGCCATCGAGGCGGCCCTGGCGACTGCCAGTAAAAAGCTGATCCCGGAGGATATCGACGTCCGTGTGTCGATTGATCGTGATACCGGCGATTACGACACCTTCCGTCGTTGGGAAGTGGTCGAGGATGTTACCGAAGAGGGTGAAGAGGAACTCGAGTTCCCTGATCGCCAGATCAAGATCAGTGACGCGCGCAGGCAGAATCCGGATATTCAGGTCGGTGACTTCATCGAGGAGCCCATGGAGTCCACCAAGTTTGGCCGTATCGCTGCGCAGGCCGCCAAGCAGGTGATCGTGCAGAAGGTGCGCGAAGCCGAACGCGAGCGCATCGTCGAGGCCTTCAAAGATCGCAAGGGCGAGCTGGTGATGGGCATCGTCAAGCGCCTGGACAAGGGCAACGTGATCCTGGATCTGGGCGAAAATGTCGAGGCACTGATTCCGCGTGAGGACATGATCTCTCGCGAGGCCATTCGTCCCGGTGACCGCCTGCGCGGTTACCTGAAAGATGTACGCCTGGAGCCGCGAGGCCCGCAGCTGTTTGTCAGCCGCACCGCACCCGAGCTGTTAGTGGCCCTGTTCCAGCTGGAAGTGCCGGAGGTGGGTGAGGGCTTGATCGAGATTCTTGGCGCCGCCCGCGACCCGGGTTTCCGCGCTAAGATCGCCGTGAAAAGCAATGATCCACGCATCGACCCCGTCGGCGCCTGTGTCGGCATGCGCGGTTCGCGCGTGCGCGCGGTCTCCAATGAGTTGGCCGACGAGCGCGTTGATATAATCCTGTGGGACGAAAACCCGGCTCAGTTTGTGATCAACGCCATGTCGCCGGCGGAGGTGGTTTCCATTATCGTGGATGAAGACAACCACTCCATGGATATCGCGGTGGAAGAGGAACAGCTGTCACAGGCCATCGGTCGTGGCGGCCAGAATGTGCGCCTTGCCAGCGAGCTGACCGGATGGAACATCAATGTGATGTCCGAGCAGCAGGCGCAGGAAAAGAGCGAGACCGAGGGTCAGGCCGCGCTGCAGCTGTTCATGGAGCAGCTGGATGTGGATGAGGAAGTGGCCAATATCCTGATGCAGGAAGGTTTTACCAGTATTGAAGAAGTGGCCTATGTACCGCTTGAAGAAATGCTGCAGATTGAAGAATTTGATGAAGATATGGTGCAGGAACTGCGCAACCGTTCCAAGGATGTGCTGTTGACCCGCGCCTTGATGCAGGAAGAAGTGCTGGAAGAGGCAAAGCCGGACGACGACCTGCTGAACATGGAAGGCATGGATCAGCATCTGGCCTATGTGCTGGCCAGTCGCGGGGTTATCAGCATGGAAGATCTGGCCGAACTGTCGGTGGATGACCTGCTGGACATCGAAGATTTGGACGAGGTGCGTGCGGGCGAGTTGATTATGACCGCGCGGGCACCATGGTTTGCAGAAGAGTCGCCTGCTGACGAGCAGCAGGGTTAAAGTTTTCGGGGGAAAGTATGGCGGGTGTGACCGTAAAACAACTCGCAGATGTTCTGGGCGTATCGCCCGAGCGTCTGCTCAGCCAACTGGACAAGGCCGGCATGACTTTCGAGTCCCCGGATCAGACCGTTAGCGACGAAGAAAAGCAGAAGCTGCTGAAGTCCCTGCGCAGTGCGCATGGTTCGATGGAAGGTGCGAGCACGGAACCACGCAAGGTGACCTTGCGGCGTAAGACGGTCAGCGAGCTTAAAGTGCCGAGCAGCAGCCAGGGGCGTACCGTTGGCCGCAGCAAGACGGTGAATGTGGAAGTGCGCAAAAAACGCACCTACGTGAAGCGCAGCGAAGTGGTGACCGAAGACGCCGAACGCATCAAGGCCGAGAAGGCCAAGATGGATGAGGAACGCCTCGAAGAACAGCGCAAGGTCAGCGAGGCCGATGAACAGCGCCGTCAGCGTGAGGCTGAGGAGGCCAAGACGCGCGAAGCGGAAGCCGAGCGCAAGGCCGCTGAAGAGGCGCGCCGGGAACAGGAAGAACGCGAGAAGGTTGTGCAGTTGCAGAAGGAAGCGGCGGTATCTGCCGTTGCTGCCGCCCCTGCACCTGCGGCGACAGACAACAAGCGCCCCAAACGTGGCGCCAGCAAGGACAAGGCCACCAAGTATGGCCGCAAGGAATTGCATGTCGACGCCAGCAAGTCGGGCCGCCGTAAGAAAAAGGGACGGGGTGCGCGCCGTACCGCCGTTACCGCCAGCTCGGGTGAGCACGCGTTCGAGAGGCCGACCGCACCCATCGTGCGCGAAGTGGCGATTCCCGAAAGCATGACTGTCGCCGAACTGGCACAGAAGATGGCCGTGAAGGCTGCCGAGGTCATCAAGGTCATGATGAATATGGGCACCATGGCGACCATCAACCAGGTTCTGGATCAGGAAACGGCCAGTATCGTGGTCGAAGAAATGGGCCACACGGTCAAGCTGGTGAAGGACAATGCCATCGAAGAGGCGTTGGTCATTACGGATGAAAGCGGAGCCGAAGAGGTTTCCCGCGCCCCGGCCGTCACCATTATGGGCCATGTCGATCATGGCAAGACTTCGCTGCTGGATTTCATCCGCAAGGCCAGGGTGGCGGCGGGCGAGGCGGGCGGTATTACCCAGCACATCGGCGCCTATCAGGTGGCTACGCCGCATGGCCCCATCACCTTCCTCGACACGCCGGGACACGCGGCCTTTACCGCCATGCGTGCGCGTGGCGCCAAGGCCACCGATATCGTGGTGCTGGTGGTTGCCGCCGATGACGGCGTGATGCCGCAGACCCGTGAGGCTATCCAGCATGCCAAGGCGGCTGGGGTACCGATGATCGTTGCGGTAAACAAAATCGACAAAGAGGATGCACAGCCGGATCGCGTCAAACAGGAATTGGTGGCCGAGGAAGTGGTCCCAGAGGATTGGGGTGGCGACACCCAGTTCGTGCCCGTTTCCGCGCTCACTGGTGAAGGCGTGGACGCACTGCTGGAGGCCATTTCCATGCAGGCCGAATTGCTGGAATTGAAGGCCGTAGAGGAAGGCCCGGCGCGTGGTGTTGTTATCGAGGCGCGCCTCGACAAGGGCCGCGGCCCGGTGGCCACCGTTCTGGTGCAGAGTGGCACCCTGAAAAAGGGCGATGTGGTGCTGGCCGGCCATGAATACGGCCGCGTGCGTGCGTTGCTGGATGAAAATAGCAAGCCGCTCAAGGTTGCAGGCCCGTCGATGCCGGTGGAGGTGCTTGGCCTGTCCGGTACGCCCAGTGCCGGTGATGAGGTTGTCGTGGTGACTGACGAACGCAAGGCGCGTGAAGTGGCGTTGTTTCGCCAGGGCAAATACCGTGACATCAAGCTGGCCCGTCAGCAGAAGGCCAAGCTGGAGAGCATGTTCTCGCAGATGGAAGCGGGCAAGGTCAGCACCCTCAATCTGGTCATCAAGGCCGATGTGCAGGGCTCCGCCGAGGCGCTCAGCGAGTCGCTGACCAAACTGTCCACCGAAGAGGTGCGGGTAAATGTCGTCTCCTCGGGCGTCGGAGGTATCAACGAGTCCGATGTCAACCTGGCGGTGGCCTCCGAGGCCATCATCATCGGCTTTAACGTGCGTGCTGATGCCTCTGCCAAGCGTCTGATCGAGGAAGAGGGCGTGGATCTGCATTATTACAGTGTGATCTACGACGTCATCGAAGAGATCAAGTCGTCCATGACCGGCATGCTGGCGCCGGAATTCAAGGAGCAGATCGTTGGTCTGGCCGAGGTGCGCGACGTGTTCCGTTCGCCCAAGCTGGGCGCCATCGCCGGTTGCATGGTGGTCGAAGGTACGGTCAAGCGGAACAACCCTATCCGCGTGCTGCGTGATAATGTGGTGATCTACGAGGGCGAGCTGGAATCCCTGCGTCGTTTCAAGGATGACGTGCAGGAAGTGCGCTCCGGCACCGAATGCGGTATCGGCGTAAAGAACTACAATGACGTCAAGGCCGGCGACCAGATCGAGGTGTTCGAGCAGGTCAAGGTGGAGCGTACGCTGTAACCGGCGTACAGATCACCCATGGCCAAAGAATACAGTCGGGGACAACGCGTCGGGGATGAGATCCAGCGCCAGCTGGCGGAGCTGATCCAGACGGAAATCCGTGACCCGCGCGTGGGCATGGTGACGATCACTGCGGTAGAGGTCAGTCACGAGTTCGAACATGCCAAGGTGCACTTCACCGTGCTGGGTGACGAGGCCCAGGCGGATGTCACCGCCAAGGTGCTGAACAAGGCGGCGGGTTTTCTGCGTAGTGCATTGGCCCGCCGGCTCAAGCTGCGTACCACCCCCGCGCTGCACTTCCAGCGTGATCTCAGCATGGAGCGCGGCAACCGCTTGACGGCGTTGATCAACGAAGCCGTGCGCGGGCAGAAGCCTTCCGACGACTGATAGAATATTCCCTGTGGAATCAAAAGCTACCGCGTCCTTGGCAACTGCTCCTGCGTCGCCTAGCAAAAAGTAGGTTCTTTAAGAAAAGCGGCTACTTTTGCTACCTGCGTCCATGCAGGTAATGAATAAGCGGGAAATTTATGAAATATCTGGGCTAAGTCAGTGCCACCGTGCGCACAGCGCACACTACGGGCCGGTGTAGTGTGCGCTGTGCGCACAAAATAGATATCCTATTCCTCTAGTGAGCTTTGTATCCTGGTGGTGAGCTGAATAGCCGCCCTTTTTTTCAATTTCCAAACAGATTTTCGGAGTAGCAAGTTGGCACGACGGCGAAATCGTGGACGCAATGTCCACGGCATTCTGTTACTGGACAAGCCCGTCGGGCTGACCTCCAACCGCGCCCTGCAGCAGGTCAAGCGCCTGTTCAATGCCAACAAGGCGGGGCACACGGGCAGTCTCGATCCGCTGGCCACCGGTATGCTGCCGATCTGTCTCGGAGAGGCTACCAAGGTTTCCGGCTTTCTGCTCGACGCCGACAAACAGTACCGTGCTGTGTGTAAGCTGGGGGTAAAGACCAACAGCGGCGATGCCGATGGCGAGGTGATCGAGGAACGGCCGGTCGGCCCGCTTACGCGCGAACAGGTTATCGAGGTGCTGGAGGGGTTTCTCGGCACGCAAATGCAGACCCCGCCCATGCACTCGGCCATCAAACAACAGGGGGTGCCGCTGTACAAGCTGGCGCACCAAGGCATCGAGGTGGCGCGCAAGGCGCGCGAGGTGACTATCCACAGCATTGAGTTGTTGCGTCTTGACGGCGATGAGCTGGAGATCGACGTACGCTGTTCCAAGGGTACCTATATCCGCACCCTGGCCGAGGATCTCGGCGAGATGCTGGGCTGCGGTGCACATATTGCCGCGCTGCGCCGCACCGCTGTCGGTGGTCTGGAAATGGCGCGCATGGTGGATTTCGAGACCCTGGAATCTCTGGCCGAACAGGGTTTCGAGGCGTTGGATGCCCTGTTGCTGCCCGCCGGCGACGCATTGCCAGAGTGGCCGGCGGTTCGCCTGTCCGAAGACGCCAGTTTTTATCTGCGCCAGGGGCAGCCGGTATTCGTGCCGCAGCTCAAGGACCGTGGCTGGGTACGCCTGTATCGCGGTGACGAGGAGTTTCTCGGCCTGGGTACGGTACTCGACGATGGTCGCGTGGCGCCCAAGCGACTGCTGGTGCCGTCGACCTAATCGAAGTCGACAGCATAAATACCCGGATTTCCCACAATCCCCTGTGGTTGCACAAGCGGAAATGGGGTAAAATCGCGCACTCTCTGGTGGGGCTGGACCTAGTAACCGGCTTCGCTCATTCAATCATCCAATACTAGGAGTATGTATGTCTTCATTGTCTGCCGAGCAGAAAGAACAGATCGTCAAGGATTATGCGCGCGCCGAAACCGACACCGGTTCCCCCGAGGTTCAGGTGGCCCTGCTAACCGCTCGCATCAATCACCTTTCCGGACACTTCAAGTCTCATGTCCATGATCACCATTCCCGTCAGGGTCTGCTGCGCATGGTCAGTCGTCGCCGCAAGCTGTTGGACTATCTCAAGGGCAAAAACGTCGATCGCTACCGTGA